>CANAQC010000017.1 GCA_947363765.1 uncultured Clostridium sp.
AAGCTACTAGTATTAATTATTCTATTAAAATTTCAAATGTTACATTAGATGCTAATAGTCAATACTTAGCTTATTTCCACTATAAAGATGAAGAAATCACAAATAATAAAGTTATGTCACATAGTCATGCAATTATAGATATAGGAAAAGAACAAGGTGATATTACTTCAATATGGATTAAAGATTTTTTACAAAAAAGTGGAGATATATATGTTAGTATTTTACAAAGAAAAGGAACAGATGCCAGTGCAAAAAATAATCTTATTTTAACTACAAAAAAAATTGAAAGACCAGAATTATTACCTAAATTAGGAAATAGATTTAATATATATTTTGATAATAATTCTACTAAAACATACTTTTTTGCACCAAATGTTAATACAAAAAATGGAGGAACAATTACTAGAAAATTAAAAATTAAAATTGGTCATATAACAGATATGTCAATACTAAAAACAATTAGAGATAATAAAGTAAAAGGATTAAATGACTTATTAAATTATTCTAAAAAAGCAAATAATTATAATTATGTGGGAACAATTGAATACAAAGGTAATAGTTCAGGAATTACAGAAAGTTTAACCTCTAAAATGAATTTAGAAAATGGAGAATACTATTTTGCATATATTGAGTTAGATGACGAAAATGGAGTATATTATCCAGTAGAAGATATTTCATTATATTATGCAAAAAACACAACAGATTTAATACGTTATCCAAAAAAAGAATTTGTTTGGAATATAAAAGAAGATATAAACAATTCAGAACAAGATGAACAAAAAGAAGAAAATAAAGAAGAAGAACCAAAACAAGAACCAATAGAAAATACTATAAAAGATACTACTAATAATATAGAAGAAAACAATAAACAAGAAAAAGAAGATACTACTAAAGCAAAAGGAGTATTACCACAAACAGGAGAAAAAGCTATTCAAGTAATAGTAGTATTAATGATAGTGTTAGCAGCAATAGGATATTATAAATATAGACAATATAAAGACATAAAATAAATAAAAAATTGCTTTATCTAGTAAGATAGAGCAATTTTTTTAATTATTAATAAATTATTGAATAAATAGTAAATTTATAATATAATCGTTTTGGTGATAAATATGATTGATATAAAAAAAGCAAAATTAGCTTTTAGCGAATATATAAAACCATATGATATAACAAATGAAAAAATAGCTTTAAAAATAAAACATACATATAGAACTGTAGAAGTAGCTAAAAATATAGCAACAGATTTAAATTTAAATAAAGAGCAAATACTGCTTTCTGAATTAATTAGTTTATTGCATGATATAGGCAGATTTGAACAAGTAAGATTATATAATACATTTTATGATAAAAATAGTATAGACCATGCAAACTTAGGAGTAAAAATTTTATTTGAAGATGGTGAAATTAGAAAATTTATTGTAGACAATAAATATGATAATATTATTTATAAAGCCATAAAAAATCATAATAAATTTAAAATTGAAGAAGGATTAGGAAAGGAAGAACTATTACAAGCTCGTATTGTACGAGATGCAGATAAAACAGATATATTTAGAGTATTTGTAGAAGATATTGAAAAAAATAATAATGTATTATATAACTATAAGGAAATTTCAAAACAAAAAGTAAGTTCTAAAATTATGAAGGATTTTGAGCAATACAAGCAATCAAATAGAGATAATTTTACTACAGAAATTGATAGTTATATAAACATAATTGCATTTATTTTTGATTATAATTTTATAACAGGATTAAAAATTATAAAAGAACAAAATTATATTGAAAGAACAATGAAACCAATTTGTATTTGTGAAAATACCAAAGAACAAATGCTAAAAATTATGGAAATATCAAATACATATATTAATGAAAGAATAAAAAAGGATGTAAATAGTAATGCCTAAAAAACTACTAATAACAGAAAAACCATCAGTAGCAATGGAATTTGCAAAAGCATTAAAAATAAATACTACAAGGAAAAATGGATATTTAGAATCAGAAGAATGGATTATTACTTGGTGTGTAGGACATCTTGTTACAATGAGTTATCCAGAAAAATATGATGAGAAATTAAAAAAATGGAGATTAGATACTTTGCCATTTATTCCAACAGACTGGAAATATGAAATTATACCAGCAGTTGAAAATCAATATAATATTGTTAAAGGATTACTAAAAAGAGAAGATATAGTAGAAATTTATAATGCAGGGGACTCTGGGCGTGAAGGAGAATATATACAAAGACTTGTATTTATGATGGCAAAACCAAATCCAAAAGCAGTAATGAAAAGAGTTTGGATTGATTCACAAACAGAAGAGGAAATTATAAGAGGAATTAAACAAGCACGTAACTTATCAGAATATGATAGTTTATCAGATTCTGCATATTTACGTGCAAAAGAAGACTATCTAATAGGAATTAATTTTTCAAGGTTATTATCAATTACACAAGGGAGAAAAGTAGCAAAACAAGCCAATATTGAAAGAGCCTCTATTTCTGTTGGACGTGTTATGACATGTGTTTTAGGAATGATTGTAGAAAGAGAAAGAGAAATTAGAAATTTTGTAAAAACAAAATATTATAAAATAATAGGAGAATTTGGAACAAAAGAAAAGTCTTTTAAAGCAGAATGGAAGGTTACAAAAGAATCTAGTATTTTTGAATCACCAAAACTATATAATGAAACAGGTTTTAAAAAACAAGAAGACGCAAAAATATTTATTAATTTTCTTACGGGAAAACAAGCAAAAATAACAGATATAAAAAAATCAAAACAAAAGGAAAATGCACCATTATTATTTAACTTAGCAGAAATCCAAAATGAATGTACAAAAAGATTTAAAATAAAACCAGATGAAACTTTAGAAATAATTCAAAATCTATATGAGAAAAAATTAGTAACATATCCAAGAACAGATGCAAGAGTATTATCAACAGCTGTGGCAAAAGAAATTTCTAAAAATTTGAATGGAATTACTAAAGGTTTTTTAGATGAAGAAATACAAAGTTATTTAAACAAAATGATACAACAAAAGTATTCTACAAACCTTTTAAAAACAAAATATGTTAATGATAGTAAAATAACAGATCATTATGCAATTATTCCAACTGGACAAGGATATGAAAATTATGAAAAACTTCCGAATTTACAAAAACAAATTTATAAAGTAATTGTGAAACGTTTTTTAGCTATTTTTTATCCACCAGCAGAATTTAATAAAATATCGGTAAGTATTAATATAGAAAATGAAGTATTTAATGCAAATGGAAAAGTTTGTATTAAACAAGGTTATTTAGAAATTTTAAAATCAAAAAATCTAGAAGACGACAAAAATCAAAATACTGATAAAAAGGATGTAGAAACAAATTCTATTTCTATACAAGAAAATAAAAATAATTTAGATATATTAAATACACTAAAAAAAGGAGAAAATATTGAAGTAGTTAATTTTGAAACAAAAGATTCAGAAACTACTCCTCCAACAAGATACAATTCAGGCTCTATTATTTTAGCTATGGAAAATGCAGGAAAACTAATAGAAGATGAAGAATTAAGAGAACAAATAAAAGGAGCAGGAATTGGTACAAGTGCAACAAGAGCAGAAATTATTAAGAAACTAGAAAAAATAAACTATTTAACAATTAACCAAAAAACTCAAATTATTACTCCAACTGATTATGGAGAAATTATATATGATGTAGTAGCAAATTCAATGAAAGATTTACTAAACCCTAAATTAACAGCAAGTTGGGAAAAAGGACTTGATATGGTAGCAAAAAAAGAAATCAAATCAGATGAATTTATGCGGAAAATTAGAAAATTATATTAAATCAAAATTCGATAAATTGGTAATTAATATGTAATAAAGAAGTTAAATTCTTTCTTTTTTAATACATAAATTTTATAATCATGAATCTCCAAAAAACATTGACAATAAAAATATGGTTATATAAAATGATATAAGAGAAGATTATATTATTAAACATAAGAAAAGGAGAAATAATATTATGGAAAGAAGAATTAAAGGTATCACATTAATAGCACTAATAATAACAATAATAATAATGTTAATATTATGTCGGAATAGTGTTAAGCTTAACAATAGGAGAAAATGGAATAATAAAAAAAGCAACACAAAGTGGAGTAGCATATGAAGAAGCAAAAGCAAGAGAAAAATTAGAGCTTGTATTATTAGATATGCAAGCTGAAAAAAGAACAAATAGTGAGTATAATAAAGAGGAATATTTAACTAAAAAAATAGAAGAACAAGGAATGACAGTAAATGAAGATATAGTACTAGTAGATGGATGGAAGTTTAGTATAGATAGAGATATACCACAAATAGGGGAAAGTTTAGGAAAAGGAAGTACAAACGAAAAAATAAAACTGCAATTAAGTCAAACAGTAAGTAGTGATTATGTAAAAAGTACAATAAAAGTAGAAATAGAATATGAAGGAGAAATAACAAGTATAAAAATAGGAGGAGAAAATATAGAGCCAATCCCAGAAAAGAAAGATGGAAAATATGTAATAGAAAAAGAAATAGAAGAAAATGGAGTAGTAAGTGTAGTAGTAGAAGATGAAGAAAAAAGGAATCAAATAAGAAGCATAAAGGTAAGCAATCTAACAGAAGATATGGACATATGGACAAAAGAAGATTTAGAATTATTTAGAGACAGAGTAAATAGTGGAAGAACATATGAAAAAAGAATAGTAAAAGTAATGGCAGATATAGACTTAAATTATGGAAAATATACAGTATCACAAGATGGAACAGTAGATTTTAGTAGTGATGCAATACAATGGGAACCAATTTCAAAATATGAAGAAGGAAAAACAAGTTATTTTAAAGGACTATTTGATGGAACAGGAAAAACTATAAAAGGATTGTATATAGATAATGTAAATGATTATCAAGGATTATTTGCATGTAATAATGGAAACATTAAAAATTTAATATTAGACAATGTAAATATAACTGGAAGACATAGTATAGGAATTTTAGTAGGAAATAACAAAAAAGAAGGAACTTTATTTAATATAAAAATAAATGGAATAATTCATGGTAAAGAATCTAGTATAGGAGGAGTTTGTGGAAGTAATGGTGGAAATATAATACAATGTGTTAATAGTTCTAAAGTAAGTACAAGTTTTGGGGAACATATTGGCGGAATTTGTGGATATAATGGTGGAAATATAATACAATGTTATAATAAAGGTAATGTTGTAGGTGAACGTTGGGTTGTAGGTGGAATTTGTGGACATAGTAATAATAATGGAAAAATAGAAAAGTGCTATAATACAGGAAATATATTATCTTCATATTATGCTTGTGGAGGTATAGTAGGAGATAATTATGGTAAAGTAGAATATGTATATAATTTAGGTAATATAAAAGCAATGGGACAAACAGGAGGGGGATACACTAATGTAGCAGGAATCGCAGGATATAACTGGGGAGATATTAGTTATTCATATAGTATTGCAGAAATAAACTCAGCAACAAGTGCTGGATATGGATTATTAATTGGACAACAATTTGATGGTGCTAATATAAAATATTCTTATGCTACTCCATATAATAATAGAGAATTAATAGGATATTATAAAGGAGGAACATCATCTTATAATGAAACTATTTCTTCTACAATAATTTCAAATTGGGAAGAAGATACTATTGTAAAAAAATTAACAAATAATTTTATAAAAGACACTAATAATATAAATAATGGTTATCCAATATTGAAATGGCAAACAGAGAACTAAATAAAAAAATAATTGGGCAGATGCTCAATTATTTTTTTATTTATAAGTATAAATTATTACGGTTTTTTTATAAAACAATTGTACTATTTTTTTTATTATGATATAGTAAATAAAAACATATAAGAAAGGAAGATAAGATTGGAAATTATAGGTAGACTAAATGATATTATTTATCAAAATGAAATAAATAGTTATACAGTTGCAACATTCGAAATAGATGAACAAGAAATAACAATTGTTGGATATCTTCCTTTTATTCATTCTGGAGACAATTTAAAACTAATAGGTAAGTTTGTAACACATCAAGATTATGGAGAACAATTTAAATTTGATTCTTTTGAAAAAATGATGCCACAAACCAAAGAATCATTAGAAAAATATTTATCAAATGGTACAATTAAGGGAATAGGACCTGCTACTGCAAAAAAAATAGTGGATATATTTGGAGATGAGACAGTTCATATTTTTAAATATGAACCAGAAAAATTATCAAATATAAAAGGAATTACAAAGAAAAAAGCACTGGAAATGTCCGATGAATTTAATAAAAATTGGGAATTATGGCAAATTGTAGGATATTTAGAAAGATTTGGAATTGGACCACAAAATAGTAAAAGAGTATATGAAAAACTAGGAGAAAATACTATTAAAAAAATAGAGGAAGATCCATATATACTAGTAGATATAGCAAGGGGAGTAGATTTTAGGCAAATTGATAAAATGGCTATAGATATAGGGATTTCTTTTGATAATGAAAAAAGAATTCAAAGTGGAATAAAATATAGTTTAATTAGAATTCGGATATAATGGACATACTTGTACAAAAAAAGAAAATTTAATATCTTTTGTTAAAGATTTATTACAAGTAGAAGAACAACAAATCAAAGATAGCCTTATTAATTTAAATGTAAAAAAAGAAATCTTTATAGAAAAACAAGAAAATATAGAACTTGTTTATCTTATGCCATACTACAAGGCAGAACATAATATAGCAGAAAATTTAGTCCGCTTACAATCATCAGATAATACAAAGAAAATAAAAAATATAAAACAAGAAATAAAACAAATAGAAAAAGAATCTAAAATAGAATTATCTAAAAAACAAAAAGAAGCTTTAGAAATTATAAATGAAGAAAATGTTTGTATTATTACAGGTGGACCTGGAACTGGTAAAACAACAATTATAAAAAATATTATTGATATATATGAAAAATATGATAAAAAGACAGTACTTTGTGCACCAACTGGAAGAGCTGCAAAACGTATGACAGAAGCTACTAAAAAAGAAGCAAAAACTTTACATCGTTTATTAGAAATAGGAAAAATTGTAGAAGAAGGGACAATCCAAAATACAGATATTGAAATAGCTCCAATAGATGCAGATATTATAATTGTAGATGAAGTATCTATGGTAGATGTATTTTTAATGAATTACTTATTAAAAGCAATATATAGAGGAACAAAATTAATTTTAGTAGGTGATGCTGATCAATTGCCATCTGTAGGACCAGGTAGTATTTTACAAGATTTAATTTCATCTAAAAAAATTAGAACAATTCATTTAGATAAAATATTTAGACAAGCAGCAAAAAGTAGAATAATTGTTAATGCACACAGAATAAATCAAGGAGAGCATTTTTTAACAAAAGATGAAGCACAAACAAATAATACTAAACAAGACTTTTTCTATATACAAGAAACTTCACAAAAAATTATGTTAGAACAAGTATTATCATTATGTAATGGTAGACTAGAAAAATTTGGAGCTTATGACTTTTTTGAACACATACAAGTATTATCTCCAACTAAAAAAGGAACTTTAGGAACAAAAGAGTTAAACATAGCTTTACAAAAAACTTTAAATCCAGAATCAGACTTTAAACAAGAAAAAAATAGTATGGGTGTTATATTTAGAGAACAAGACAAAATTATGCAAATTAGAAATAATTACGATATATATTGGGAAAAACAAAGTGAACATGGAAGCGGCGTTTTCAATGGAGAAATGGGTACAATTGAAAAAATTGATTTAGCAGAAAGACAAGTAAAAATAAGATTTGATGATGAGAAAATTGCATGGTATGAGTTTTCAGATTTAGACCAAATTGAACATTCATATGCAATTACAATACATAAAGCACAACGGAAGTGAATTTGATGTAGTAATTATGCTTCTTCCACAATCATCTCCTATGTTACTTACAAGAAATCTATTATATACTGGTTTAACAAGAGCAAAAAAATTGTTAATAGTAATAGGACAACAAAATATAGTAGACTTTATGATAGAAAATATAGATACTAAAAAAAGAAACACAGGACTTAGCTATAAATTACAAAATAATTAAATCAATAAAAATTTAGATTCATATTAATGTTTATGTTTATGTCTATGTTTATGGGTTGATAAAAAATCGACCCATAAATATCTAAATTAAATCTAAGATAAATTCAAAAATAAACAATAAATAAAAAGGAGCTACAGGTGATAGATTATATAATAAATCTAATTTTTCCAAAAGTTTGTGGAATTTGTGATAAAATTTGCAAATATGATATATGTAATCATTGTAATAAAAAAATTAATAATATAAAGAGAAATAAAAAACATATATATCTAGCTAAAAATTTTGATACACATATGTATATATTTGATTATAAAGACTTAATAAGAAATAAAATAATCAGATATAAATTTCAAGACAAAGGATATTTATATAAAACATTTTCAAAAATTATAGTAAATGATAAAAAAATATGTGGATTTTTAGAAAATTATGATATAATCATTCCAGTCCCAATTAGCAAAAAAAGAAAACAAACAAGGGGGTATAATCAAACAGAATTAATAGCAAAAAGCATTACAAAATCTATACATAAATTAGAATATAGTTCAGATATTTTGTTAAAAATTAAAGAAACGATTCCACAAAGTAAACTAGACAGCAAAAAAAGAAAACAAAATATATTAGACGCATATAAAATAAAAGATATAACTAAAGTAAAGAATAAGAAAATATTATTATTTGATGATATTTACACAACAGGAAATACTGTAAATGAATGTAGTAAAATATTAAAGCAATCAGGAACAAAAGAAATTGGTGTTTTAACACTTGCAAAAGATTAAAAAGAAAGGTAAATAAAAATGGAAGATTTAGTAGAGAGTATATTAGATTATGTAAGAAATGATTATACAGATTATGCTATTATGATTAATGGTGAATGGGGAAGCGGAAAAACATACTTTTGGAATCATAAAATTAGAAACAAAATTGAATCTATGCAATTAAATGGAAAACAATATACAACAATTTATATGTCTTTATATGGGATTTCAAATTTAGAAGAAATTAGTAAAAAAATCTTTATTGAAACAACACAACTAATGGACAAAAATTTAAAAAAATATATGCATGTAAATGGACAAACTACTATTCCAGAATATGCGAAAACAGGATTAGATATGGCAAACTTTTTTGGTGTTACACAAAATGGAGACCATATAGATTATTCAGATTTCTTTTCAACAGATGATAAAATATTATGTTTTGATGACTTAGAAAGAGCAAATGTAGATGTTATAGATATTTTAGGATATATTAATAACTTTGTAGAACATGATCATATTAAAACAATAATTATTTGTAATGAAAAAGAATTATCAACAAAACTAAAGAGTAGTAATTTAGAAATGAAAACATTTATTGCTACATATCTTTTAGATAAACAAGGAGGTTTAGCCGATGTAAATAGTGATAAACCAATGGTAGAAAAAATTCAAGACAAAATTGAATATGTATTTGACAAAGCAAATGATTATGAAAGAATAAAAGAAAAATTAATTGGAGAAACATTTGAATATGCACCAGAATTTAATTATATTATTAATGGATTATTAATGCGTTATGAAAATAATGAGGAACTAATTAGATTTTTAAGAGAAAATACAGGAATAATTACATCCACATTTAATAAAAGTGGTACAAAAAACTTAAGAATTTTAAAACATGCATTAAATGATTTTAAAAAAATATTTGAAATGGTTAATAAAAATTATCCAAACACAAGTAACCGTGTTTTAAAAACAATGCTAATTTTTACAATAGCAGTTTCGTTCGAAATTAAAGCTGGAAAAATTACAAAAGATAAATTTGTAAATATAAAAGATAATGAAGAATATAAATCAATTTTAGTATCTTCAAGAGTACTATTAATGGATAACAGAAAGTTTTATATTAAAGAATTTGATAATAATTATTACTATAATTTTAAAGCAGAATATCGTTTTTTCAAATTTATTGAAATTTATGTACGTACTAGAATTTTTGATATGAGGGTATTTAAAGACAACATGGAAGTAATAATTAATACAGTAGATACAAATAAACTTCCAGGATATAAAAGGCTTTTAACTGAGGAATATTGGAAAATTAATGATGATGAATTTTCAGGAGTAATTGAAGAAGTATTAGCAGATATAAAAGAAGGAAAAATTCGTTTAATAGACATAGTAAAATTATTTGCATATTTTAGTTATTTTACAAAAAAAGGTTTAATTCAATATGATATAAAAACTATAAAATCTATATTTTTTAATGGAATGAATCTAGCATCTTTAAATTCAGAATATTGTGATAATGTAAAAGAAGAACTTTCAGAAATTTCAGTAGGAGAGACAAATGAAGATATAGAAGAAATATTAAACTATTTTAATCAATTAAACATACAATTAAAAGATAAAATGTATATAGAAAAAGCTGAAGAAATATTTAAATGTATACCAATGCGTATGGAAACATTTTATGAACGTTTTGATAAAGAGTGTATGAATATTCCAATATTTAAGTATTATGATGTATTTCAAACATTCCAAAGACTTTCTTGTGCAAGTAATGAAGATATTGTAACTATTAAAGAGAAATTAATAAATCGTACAAAGTTACACAAAAAAGAAATTGAGCCTGAAATGAAAAACATTACACAATTAAAAAAATTAATAGATGATTATACAAAAGATAAACAAACTGTTATAAAAATTGTTATGCTAAAAGAGTTTGCAAAAGACTTAGAATATATACTTCAACAATATGAAATACCAATGTTTGAAGAAGAAAACGAGAATAATCATGTAGAAAGCTAAAATTTATAATTAAAATACTTTAAATTTGTGAGTGAATTTAAAGTATTTTTTAGTTTAAGGATATTATCGAAATTCAAAAATATGTCAAAAATATGTATAAAAAAATTTCCTAGTCAAATAATAAGATAAACTTTAAAAATAAAAGGAGGGAAAATTTTGAAAGCAACAGGAGTCGTAAGACGTATTGATGATTTAGGAAGAATTGTTATTCCAAAAGAGATAAGAAAAACATTAAGAATTAAAGAGGGAGACCCTCTAGAAATATTTACAGATAAAGAAGGAGAAGTCATTTTAAAAAAATATTCTCCAATTGGAGAACTTTCTGAATTTGCTAGTCGGATATGCTGAAACTTTAGCAAAAACAACAGGGCATATTGCGTGTATTACAGATAAAGACACTGTTATTGCAGTTTCTGGTGGTTCTAAAAAAGAATTTTTAGAACAAGATTTAAGCAAAGAATTAGAACAATTACTAGAAGATAAAGAAATATATACAAGTAAAGAAAATAATGAAATATCTATTCCTATTACTAAAAATGACAATAAAGAAAGAAAATACAATTCTCAAGTAGTATATCCAATTATTTCTCAAGGAGATGTTATTGGTAGTGTTATATTATTATCAAAAGATAATAATACTAAAATGGGAGAAGCAGACTTAAAAGTAGTGCAATCTGCAGCAGGATTTTTAAGTAATCAAATGGATATTTAAAAAGTACAATACTTTAATTTTTAACTTGAAAATTGTTACAAAAAGTATTATAATAATTATACTTTTTATAACAATAAAGTTATAAAATTAAAGTATTTTTTTAGGAGGAAAGGGAATGCTGCGGAAAAAATCTTTTATTTTAGTACTTATTATAAGTACTATGGCATTATTATGTAGTGCATGTGCTTTACAAACAAATCATCAAGTAGACAAAATAAAAACAGTTGTAATTGATGAGCAAGTTGTAGGAAGCAATGTTGAACCTGAAGTTGATATAAATCTCTTAAAAGAGAAGTATGAATACATAGGTTCGTATTGCGAAGGTTTGGCTTGTGTCAAAGAAAATCAAGACGGTTTATATGGTTATATTGATATTTATGGAAATGTGGCCATAGATTTTCAGTTTAGAATGGCTGGAGATTTTTCATGTGGAAGAGCTAGAGTTTATCAAGATGATTTGTGGGGATATATTGATAAAAGTGGAAACATTAAGATTGAACCACAATTTGATCTTGCAGGAGATTTTCAAAACGGAAAAGCATATGTGAAAAAAGATTTAAATTATTATTATATTGATGTAGAAGGAGAATTTATAAATATGAATAAAAAATAGGCAGTGTTCAAGGTCTTACCTAAAAACAGTCTGAAAGATATCAAACAATTATTGTTTGGTATCTTTTAGATTAATACCTTATTCGTATAAAGAAAATGTTAATATATATATATAATATAAATTAAGTATTAGTAATATAATATGAAAAAAATTATCGAAAAATATAGTAAAAAGTAATATTTAATGATATAGTAATAAAAAAAGAAAGGAGATAAAAAAACATGAAAAAAATACTAAAATCAGTTATATTAATTACAATAATAACTATGCTTTTATTTATACTAACAGGTTGTGCTAATGTAAATTATGAGGTTAAATTAGACAAAAACGGAAGTGGAGAAATATCTTATATTATGGGGTATGACAAAAGCTTTTTAACAAGTATGCAAGTATCAATAGATGATATAAAACAAGACAATACATTTGATGAAATGAAACAAGAAGCAACAAAAGAAGGCTATACAGTGGATATATATGAAGATGATAATACTTATGGATTTAGAGCATATAAACATGTAGATAATATTCAAAATGAATTTAAAATTAGCCAAAACAGTGAAGAAAATGATGGAATTAAATATGAAAAAAGCTTTTTAAAAATAAAATTTTGGCAAGATGCAAAATTGAATCTATCTAAAATAGCAGGAGATAATAGTGAAGATGCTCTTACATCAGCAGTACTTAATCAAATGAAAATAAGCTATAAATTAGTATTACCATTTAAAGCAGGACAAAATAATGCAAATACTGTTTCAGAAGATGGAAAAACATTAGAATGGACACTTAAAGCAGGACAAATAAATGAAATTAAATTTGTTGCTGAACAAACTAATATAGTAATTATAGCTATACTAGCAATAGGATTAATTATTATATTAGTTATAATATTTATGATTATGAAAATGAGTAAGAGAAAAGATGGAAAACAAAAAGTAGTAAAGAATGAAAACATAGACCAATTAAAAAAAGAAGAAGTAAACAACAATGCAAAAGAACAAACTGAAAATAAAACACAAGAAACACAACAATCAATAGAAACAGAATCTAAAGAAAATAATAAAGAGGAATAAAAGAACGTACCTTTATTATAAAAAAATATTTAAAATAGAAAAATAACTAAAAAGGAACAGAAATATTTTTTCTGTTCCTTATATAAATTAAATTTCTTTATTTGTAATTTCTTCTAAATTAAGAAGTTCTTGCCATCTTGTATCTACTTCTTTTTGGAATTCTTCTATCATCCATTCATTACCAGAATTAAACATATGTTTAAAACGTTTTTGAGGCTTTAAGAATTCTTCAATTGGTAATTTTTTAGTTGGTTTATAATTTATTTTATACTTACCATCTATTACTTCATATAAAGGCCAATAGCAAGTTTCAACAGCAAGCTTATTAATTTGCATAAGCATATCAGTTGGATATCCCCAGCCTCTTGGACATGGTGCAAGTACATTTAAGAAACAAGCACCTTCTGTATAAATTGCTTTTTCTGATTTTTCATATAAATCTTTAAAATTATTTAATGCAATTGTTTGAGCAACATAAGGCAAATGATGACCAACCATAATATGTGTTAAGTCCTTTCTAGATTGCATTTTACCAGGAATAACACTTCCGAGCAGGAGTAGTAGTGGTATCTGCAAATTTTGGCGTTGCACTAGAACGTTGAATACCAGTATTCATATAAGCACCATTATCATAACATACATAAACCATGTCATGACCTCTTTCCATAGAACCAGATAGAGCTTGTAAACCAATATCATAAGTTCCGTCCATCTCCACCAAATGCAATAAACTTAGTATTAGAATTTTGAGGTAATTTTCCTTGCTTTTTCATAGATTTGTAACATGCTTCTACTCCAGATAGTGTTGCTGCAGCATTTTCAAATGCTGTATGAACAAATGAATCTGTCCAAGCAGTATATGGATAAATAAAAGTAGAAACTTCCATACATCCGAGTCGCACCAGAGACAACAGCATGATCATCTTCTTTTAGTGCTCTTAAAATCATTCTAGCTACTGGAGGAGCACCACAACCAGCACACATTCTATGTCCTGATGTAAATCTAGAAGGTTTATTTGCAACTATTTCTTTTAAATTATATGCCATAAATTTCACTCCTTTCTAACCTCTTAATCCCATATAACGATATGGATTTTTAATATTACCTATTTTTACAATTTCTTGTAAATCACAAAATACTGATTCAATATCATTAGATTTTGTATCTCTACCACCAATACCATAAATATAATTTACACATGATACTTGAGAATTATTTACATACATAGCAGATGTTACATCTGTATATAAAGCACCACCTGCAGCATTTAGTGAATCTGCCTTATCTAAAACAGCAATAGCCTTTAAATGAGATAAAGCTTTTGCAATTTCTTCTGCAGGGAAAGGACGAAATACACGCAATTTTAAAAGTCCTGCTTTTATCCCTTGATTACGTAATTTGTCTACAACAAATTTTGTTGTTCCTGCTGTGGAATTCATACAAACAATTGCAATTTCTGCATCTTCTAACATATATTCTTCAAAAAAAGAATATTTTCTTCCAGTCATTTTTTCAAAATCTTTACTAACATCTAAAATAACTTGTTTAGCATTACACATAGCCTCTGCTTGTTGTTTTTTATGTTCAAATAAGTAACTTTGTAGGTCTAAAGGTCCCATAGCAATTGGTTCTTTGTTATTTAGAAGATAATGTTCAGGATTATAAGTACCCACAAATTCTTTTACTTTTTCATCTTCAATTAATTCAATATTTTCAATAGAGTGGGAAGTAATAAACCCATCTTGACATACCATCAAAGGAAGTAATACGTTTTTATGTTCTGCAATTCTATGAGCCATTATTAAATTGTCATATGCTTCTTGATTATTTTCTGAAAATAGCATAATCCAACCGGGCATCACGAACACCCATAGCATCAGAATGATCATTATGAATATTTAAAGGACCAGATACTGCACGGTTTACAAGACTCATTACAATAGGAAGTCTCATACTAGAAGCAATATAAATCATTTCCCACATATAAGATAGTCCATTTGCAGAAGTGGCAGTCATTGCTCTTCCTCCGTGCAGCTTGTGCACCAACACAAGCACTCATTGCACTATGTTCACTTTCTACTGCTACAAACTCTGTATCAACTGCTCCATTATTAACAAATGTTGAAAAATATTGAGGAATCTCTGTAGATGGAGTAATAGGAAAGGCTGCTACTACATCTGGATTAATTTGTTTCATTGCAATTGCTGAAGCTTCATTTCCACTTAAACGTTCACGAATACTCATATTATTCATCACCCTCCTCTTTCATTATAATTGCACCAAAAGGACAAACTTTAGCACAAACTCCACATCCTTTACAATAGTTGTAATTAAAGTTTTCTCTTTTTTGATCGTGATTTACAGGTATCGCATTATCTGGGCATACTGGAAAACAAAGACCACATTGTTTACATTTATCACTTAAAAAAACAGGTCTTATACTTCTCCAATCTCCAGTCTTAAATTCTTTTGCATTTCCTGCTTCATAAATATTTCCACCAATAGTCAAATCTTGCCAAGGGGTATCTTTATTTATTTTACATTTAGACATAACTTTCTCCTTTCTATCTTTACTGAATTTTATGAACTTCTTGTAAAGCAATTTCTAAAGCTTTCATATTTGGTTCAATTACTTCTGGTTTTTTTGCAAATTTATGTTTAAAAGAATCTTTCATATCATCTAATAATTCTTGGTCTGTCATAATTTTACTTACCTTTACAATAGCTGCAAGCATTGGAGTATTTGGAAAATATTTTCCAAGAGTTTCCATAGATACTTTTTTTGCATCAATTGTATAAATTGCACCATTATATCCTTTTAATACATCTTTTAAATAATTTGAATCTTTAGTTGTATTAATAATAATAGCACCATCTTGTTTTAATCCATCTGTTACAGCAACAGACTCTAATAAAGTATCATCCACTACTACAACATAATTAGGTTTATAAATATTACTATGAATAGTAATAGGATTATTACTAATACGATTATAAGCAGTAATAGGAGCTCCCATTCTTTCTGGACCGTATTCAGGAAAACCTTGAATAAATTTTCCAGTATTAAATGCTGCATCTGCTAGTAAAAGTGAAGCAGTTTTTGCACCTTGACCTCCTCTACCATGCCATCTAATTTCAATTAAGTCATTCATATTTATAAAAAAACCTCCTTTATTATAAATTTTAAAATCTATTAAATGTATATAAAATCTAAAACAAGTATATTCTTAAAAAGAAAGTATGTCAAGAAAAAAACTAATACTATATGGTCAAAAATATTTATTTTCAAATAAGTTAATTTATTGGTAAATATTTGATATTTTTTATTATATAGTATAAAATACATTTAATAAAAAGGAGAATGTTATGGATATACAAAAGATTGCACAAATAATAAAACAAAATGGTGGAAACTTATATTTAGTAGGAGGAGCAATACGTGATGAATTAATTGGAAAAAAGCTTTATGATAAAGATTATTGTGTTACAGGAATTTCAAAAGAAAATTTTAAAAAATTGTTTCCGAAAGCTAAAATACTTGGAAAAAGTTTTGAAGTTTTTGAAATAGAACATAATCAATTCGCATTAGCAAGAAAAGAAATAAAAAAGGGAATAGGACATAAAGAATTCGAAATACAAACTAGTGAAGATATTACTATTGAGGAAGATTTAGCAAGAAGAGATATTACAATAAATGCTATTGCAAAAAATGTTTTAACTCGGAGAAATAATAGATCCGTTTAATGGGCAAAAAGATATAAAAAATAAAATAATTAAAGCAACAACATCTCATTTTAAAGAAGACCCACTTCGTGTATATAGAGTAGCAAGAATTGCAGCACAAATAGGTTTTAATATTGAAAAAAATACACTAAAAGAAATGGAAAAATTAAAACAAGAGCTAATAACTTTATCAAAAGAAAGAATATTTGTTGAATTTAAAAAAGCATTAGAAACATCTAAGCCATCAACATTTTTCGATGTATTAAGAAAAGCAAATTTATTACAAGTACATTTTAAAGAAATTTATCAATTAATTGGTGCATTACAACCAATTATCTACCATCCTGAGGGAGATAGTTATAATCATACAATGATTGTTTTAGATAAATCAGTAGAATTAACTAATGATACAGCAGTTCGATTTGCATGTTTAGTTCACGATTTAGGAAAAGGAGTAACACCAAAGCAAATGTATCCACACCATTATGGACATGATGAAAAAGGAGTAGAACTAGTAGAAAGTCTAGGAAATCGAATTGGAGTTCCAAATTTATGGAAAGCATATGGAAAAGTAGCAGCAAAAGAACATATGAAGGGTGGAATTTTTTTTAAAATGTCATCAGCAAAAAAAGTACAATTTATTGAAAAAATTGAAAAAACAAAATTAGGATTAGATGGACTTCAAATTGTAGTAATTGCAGATAAATGTAGTACAAGAGATATAAAAAATGAAACTATATCTTTTAATAATATAGCGAAACAATGTCTAAATGAAGTAAATGGACAAATTATAAAAGAAAAATATCCAGAATTAGAGGGTCAAAAATTTAAGGAAAAACTACATCAAAAAAGAGTAGAATGGATGAAACAAAAATTACCTTAAAAAGTATAAAAATTGACTATTATAAGACAAAAGTATATGATATTTTTAGTATATAATAAAATTAATATATTTTAGGAGGAAAACAAATGGAACAATTTAAACAACAAAAAGGTTCTATTACTTTATTTGTATTACTATCTATGCTATTTTTTATGTTATTTATAGCTGGAATGTATATGTTAAGTGCAAATAAAGAAACAATAGGAATTGCCCAAACCTCAAGAATTAAAGAAATTTATGAAAAAGATATAAATAGAATTGATGATGTATATGAAACAATACAGAAAAATTCAAAACATTCTTTAAAAGAAATTGCAAAACCTGGTGACTATATACAATATAATGTAGAAGATAAAACATTTACAATAAGCGAAGAACAAACTGGTCAACCATATGGACAAACATTTAATACAAAAGAATATGATGGATTATGGCAAGTATTATATAATGATGATGAACATGGTTTACAAATTATTAGTGAGAAAATTGTTGCTAAAATAACATTAGGAAATAGCGAGGATGTTCTAATAACAAAACAGGTATATAATTCTTGTATTGATACTTTAAATAGTTTTTGTGCAAACTATATAAATAGTAAATATGCCATAAAAGCAAGATTAGTAGGAAGCAACCCACTAAATACAAAAGATATAGATGATATATATACGAATAATGAATATATATATATAAGTCAATATGCAAACGATTTTAAAAATGCACATGATAATACAGGTTATGATATAAAAGCTATGAATAATGCTAGAAATCAAAGTGCAGATGGAATATATAACATAGATACAAATTATTGTATGGCATCAAGATATATTAATTCAAATAGTGAAAATACAAGTTTTGGTATTAAACAAAAAGACACTACAGTAGAAGGAGATAATCTAAAAATGATAATTGTATATTCAAATGGAACAAGTAAAAGTAATGAAATAGTTTTTGGAATTCGTCCAGTTATTACATTAAAAGATGGAATAAAAACAAACAAAGGAGATGGAAGTAAAACTAATTATTTCCAAATACTAGAACAATAAATTATTAAATTTATTATAATACCTATAAAATAGCACTTTACAAAAAAAAATGAGTATGGTAAAATTAGCAAAAAAGAATATGACTAGATTCTTTTTAATATTTATTACCTATAGAAGGTGAAGGATTATGATAAAATTTACAAAAATGCATGGGCTAGGGAATGACTATGTCTATATAGACTGCACTAAAAGTGAAGTTGTAGACAATGTTACTCATCTAGCTCAATTTGTTAGTAATAGGCACTTTGGTATTGGTTCAGATGGTCTTATTTTAATTTGTACAAGTAAAAAATGTGATTTTAAAATGAGAATGTTTAACCAAGATGGTTCTGAAGCTCAAATGTGTGGTAATGGAATTAGATGTGTTGGAAAGTTTGTGTATGATAAAGGATTAACTTCTAAAACAGAAATTACTATAGAAACATTAGCAGGGGTTAAGAAACTAAAGTTACAAGTAGAAGATGAAAAAGTAGTTAAAGTAGAAGTAGATATGGGAGAACCAATTCTAGAAGCTTCTAAAATTCCAGTTATTGCAGATGTGAGCCCAGTAACAAATCTAAAACTACAAGCAGAAGAAAAAGAATTTATATTTACTTGTGTATCTATGGGAAATCCACATGCTATAACTATTGTAGAAAATGTAAAAGATTTTGATGTAAAAAAATATGGAAGTATATTAGAATTTGATTCTCATTTTCCAGAAAAAGCAAATATTGAATTCGTAAAAATAATTAATGAAAATACAATTGAAATGAGAGTATGGGAAAGAGGAAGTGGGGAAACTTTTGCTTGTGGTACAGGAGCATGTGCAGTAGTAGTTGCTTGTCATTTAAATGGACTGACTAAAAATGAAGTAACAGTAAAATTGTTAGGTGGAGATTTAAAAATAAAATGGAATAAACAAAATAACCACATATACATGATAGGCTCAGCTGTTACAGTATTTGAAGGAGAATTATACATATAAATAAAATAAAAAATTTGAAAAAAGAGCATTTAAAGTAATTAAAAAAGTATTTATTTATATGTAATATAGTAAAGGAGAAAAGTTATATGATTACAATTAACGAAAATTATTTAAAATTACAAGATAGTTACCTTTTTTCAACAATTGCAAAAAAGGTAGAAAAATATACTAAAGAAAATCCAAATAAAAAAATAATTAGATTAGGAATTGGAGATGTAACATTACCAATTGCACCAGTTGTAGGAGAAGCTATTAAAAAAGCAGCAGATGAAATGTTAAAAAAAGAAACCTTTCATGGATATGGACCAGAACAAGGGTATGATTTTTTAAGAGAAAAAATTGTAAAATATGATTATGAAAAATTAGGAGTTACTATACAAAAAGACGAAATTTTTGTATCAGATGGAGCAAAATGTGATACAGGAAACATTGGAGAAATTTTTGGAATAGATAATACAATTGCAATAACAGACCCAGTATACCCAGTATACTTAGATACTAACATTATGGCTGGAAGAACAGGAAATTATAATGAAATAAATGGGAAATATGAAAATGTAGTATATATACCAACAACAAAAGAAAATAATTTCATACCAGAACTACCAACACATAAAGTAGATATGATTTATCTATGTTTTCCCAATAATCCAACAGGAACAGTTTTAACAAAAACAGAACTTGCAAAATGGGTAAAATATGCAAAGAAAAATAAAGCAATTATTTTATTTGATGGAGCATATGAGGCATTTATAGAAGAAGAAGGAGTGCCACATAGTATATATGAAATAGAAGGTGCAAAAGAAGTAGCAATTGAATTTAGAAGCTTTTCAAAAACAGCAGGATTTACAGGAGTAAGATGTGCATATAGTGTTATACCAAAAGAATTAAAAGCATATACTAATGACGGAAAAGAAGTAAGACTAAACTACTTATGGAATCGTAGACAATGTACTAAATTTAATGGAGTACCATATATAACTCAAAAAGCAGCAGAAAGTATATATTCTGAAGAAGGACAAAATCAAATAAGAGAAAATATAAAATATTATAAACAAAATGCTACAATTATACGAAAAACATTGGAAGATGCAGGTTATACTATATTTGGTGGAAAAAATGCACCATATATTTGGCTACAAGTTCCAGATGGATATACATCATGGGAATTCTTTGACTATCTATTAGAGACTCTAAATATTGTAGGAACACCAGGTTCAGGATTTGGTCCAAGTGGAGAAGGATACTTTAGACTAACAGCATTTGCATCAAGAGAAAACACAATTGAAGCTATGCAGAGAATTAAAAACATAAAATAGATTTCACGTAAAATTTACATTTAAAAAGCAATAAATGCATTGACATTTATCGCTTTTTTCTTATATAATATAACATTACAAAGAAAGGAGAAAACAATGTTAAAACTACTAAAAAATCTGAAAAAAACTTGGGTTTCTGTTGTAATAATTGTTATTTTACTATGTGTGCAAGCATGGGCAGATTTAACACTACCAGATTATACTTCAAAAATTGTAAATACTGGTATTCAAGCAGGAGGAATTGAAAATGTATCACCAGAAGCAATTAGAGCATCACAAATGGAGAATTTATTAGAATTTACAAGTGATTCTCAAACTATTTTAAATTCTTATACACTATTATCAAAGGACAATTTAGAAGAAAATATCTATCAAAAAGAACAAGCTAAATATCCAGAACTAAAAAATCAAGATATTTATGTTTTAAAAGAAATATCAAAAGAACAAAGGGATAATCTAAACACAATTATGCAAAAACCTTTTATGATAGTAAATCTATTACAACAAGAAGAAATGTCAAATAAAATAAAAGAAGAAATGTTAGAAAATGTCTCAGAATCAGAAAAAATAGTATTTCAAAATATGCCTATAATACAAATCATTAAAAATTTGCCACAAGAAAGTAAAAATAATGTAATAGAAACAATAAGTAAAACTATGGAACAACAAATAGGAACTATGATAGATCAAGTGGCAATTTCAGCTGTAAAACAGGAATATCAAGAAATTAAAATGAATACAGACAATATTCAAAATAGATATATTATTAATATTGGAATTCAAATGTTAGGAATTGCACTAATTAGCATGATATCTGCAATTAGCATTATGTTCTTATCATCAAAAGTAGCAGCAATGCTAGGAAAAACATTAAGAGATAAAGTATTTAAAAAAGTATTAGGATTCTCACGGAGAAGAATTCAGCAATTTTTCTACAGCTTCTTTAATTACTCGTAGTACAAATGATATTCAACAAATACAAATGCTAATCTCTATGTTATTCCGTGTTGTTGTATATGCTCCAATAATGGGAATAGGGGGGTTCTTACGAGTACTTGCCAATAGTAATACTTCTATGGCATGGATTATTGGTCTGGCAATTTTAGGAGTAGTAGGAATTGTACTAATATTATTTATAATAGCAATGCCAAAATTTAAAAAATTACAGGATTTAATTGATAAATTAAACCTTGTATCACGTGAAATCTTAACAGGATTGCCAGTTATTCGTGCTTTTAATACAGAAAAGAAAGAAGAAAAACGTTTTGAAAATGCAAACAGAGATTTAATGAAAAATTATATATTTGTTAACCGTGCTATGAGTATGATGATGCCAAGTTTAATGTTTATTATGAATGGTATTATGCTATTAATTATTTGGGTAGGAGGACATAACGTAGATCAAGGTATTATACAAGTAGGAGATATGATGGCATTTATTCAATATACAATGCAAATCATTATGAGCTTTTTAATGATTTCAATGATTTCAATAATGCTACCACGTGCTGGAGTGTCTGCAAAGCGTATTAATGAAGTATTAGAAACAACCCCAAGAATAATAGATTCTAAAAACCCAAAACAATTTGATGAAACTAAAAAAGGATTAGTAGAATTTAAAAATGTATCATTTAGATATCCAGATGCTGATTCAGAATGTATAACTGATATTAGTTTCACAGCACAACCTCGGAAAAACTACAGCTATTATAGGAAGTACAGGTTCTCGGAAAATCTACAATTGTTAATTTAATTCCTCGTTTTTATGATGTAACAGGAGGAGAATTATTAATAGATGGTGTTAATATTAAAGATGTTGGACAAAAAGAATTAAGAGCAAAAATTGGATTTGTACCACAAAAAGGAATGCTATTTTCTGGTACAATTGAATCTAATATTAAATATGGAAATCCAAATGCAAGTGATGAACAAATGAAATTTGCAGCTACAATTGCACAAGCCGAAGAATTTATAGAAAATAAAGAAGAGGGATATTTATCACCAATTTCACAAGGAGGAACAAATGTATCAGGAGGTCAAAAACAACGTTTATCAATTGCAAGGGCAATTGCAATTGACCCAGAAATATTTGTATTTGATGATAGTTTTTCAGCATTAGACCTAAAAACAGATGCTAATTTACGTTTAGCTCTTGCAAAGCAAACACAAAATAAAACAGTTATTATTGTAGCACAAAGAATTAGTACTATATTAAATGCAGACCAAATTATTGTATTAGAAGAAGGAAAAATGGTAGGAAAGGGTACACACGAACAATTAATGAAGTCATGTGATGCATACCGTGAGATTGCACTATCACAGCTTGGGGAGGAGGAATTAGAATAATGGCAAAAACAAATAATAAAAGACAAACTATTGGAAAAATTGGACCAGTAGGATTAGCACCTACCGAAAAAGCACAAGACTTTAAAGGAACAACTAAAAAATTAGTAAAAGACTATTTAGCCAATTATAAATTAGCAATTACAATTGTCCTAGTATTTGCAGTAGGAAGTACCATATTTACAATTGTAGGACCCAAAATATTAGGAAATGCAACAACAGAAATATATAATGGAATTGTTAGTAAATTATCTGGAGGAATAGGGATTGATTTTGAAAAAATTGCAATGATTTTATTAACATTATTAAGTTTGTATATTATTAGTGCATTATTTTCATTTATACAAGGATTTCTTATGACAGGAGTATCTCAAAAAATTACATATAAATTACGTAATGATATTGCAAAAAAAATTAATCGATTACCAATGAATTATTTTGATAAAAAAACACATGGAGAAGTTTTATCTATTATTACAAATGATATTGATACAGTAAGTCAAAACTTAAATCAAAGTATTACACAAATTATTACATCAATTTGTACTATTATTGGAATTTTAATAATGATGTTTTCTATTAGTTGGACCATGACCTTAATCTCTTTATTTATTCTACCAATTACAGCTGTAATTGTGAAAATAGTAGTAGGAAAATCACAAAAATATTTTGCATCTCAGCAAGAATACCTAGGTCATGTAAATCGGTCAAGTAGAAGAAATATATGGAGGACATACAATTGTAAAAGCATTTAATGGAGAAGAACAAGCCCTAAAAGAATTTGAAAAAGCAAACAATAGGTTATATCATTCTGCATGGAAATCACAATTTTTATCTGGATTAATTCATCCAGTTATGAATTTTGTTGGAAACGTAGGATATGTTGCAGTAGCTATTTTAGGAGGGTATCTTGCTATTAAAGGACGTATTACTGTTGGAAATATACAATCATTTATACAATATAACAAGCAGTTTACTCAACCAATTAACCAAATTGCACAAGTATCTAGTATGCTTCAATCTATGGTTGCAGCAGCAGAAAGAGTTTTCATTTTTTTAGAAGAACCAGAAGAAATAAAAAGTACAAAAAAACCAATAAGTACTAAAAATATAAAAGGAAATATTACTTTTGAACATGTTGGTTTTGGATATGATAAAGATAAAACTATAATTAATGACTTTAATGCTTATGTAAAAGATGGACAAAAAATAGCAATTGTAGGACCAACAGGAGCAGGAAAAACAACAATAGTAAAATTGCTAATGAGATTTTATGATGTTACAAAAGGTGCAATCTTAATAGATGGATATAATATTAAAGATTTTGACCGTGGGGAACTTCGTAAAATGTTTGGAATGGTATTACAAGATACATGGTTATTTGGAGGAACTATTAAAGATAATATTAAATATGGAAATCCAGATGCAACAGATAATGAAGTAATAGAAGCTGCTAAATCAGCACATGTACATCACTTTATTAAAACACTTCCAAAATCATATGATATGATTCTGGGAGAAGAAACAAGTAATATTTCAGCAGGACAAAAACAATTAATGACTATTGCAAGAGTTATATTAACAGATCCTAAAATTCTAATTTTAGACGAAGCCACAAGCTCAATTGATACAAGAACAGAACAACAAATACAATCTGCAATGGATAATTTAATGAAAGGAAGAACTAGTTTTATTATTGCTCACCGTCTATCTACTATAAAAAATGCAGATTTAATCTTAGTTATGGATCATGGAGATATTGTAGAACAAGGAACACATAAAGAATTGTTAAAAAAAGATGGGTTTTATGCAAAGTTATATAATTCACAATTTGAAATAGAAGAACGGATAAAAAAAGGGGGAAAAAATGTATTCTTTAAGAGAAATAGAAAAATATACAAATGGGAAAATAGTAAATGGAGATCCAGATATAAAATTAAAAGACTATTGTTTGTCAAAAGAAAATTTTAAACCAGGAGAATTTTTTATACCAATTATATTTAAAGATATTAATCGAGAAGAATTTATTTTAGATGCTGTGAAATCTGGTATAGTTGGATTTATGATAAATAGAAATTCATATCAATATACAAAAATTTTACAAAAAGCAAAAGAATTTAATCCAAAAATTTGTATTATTCAAGTTGAAGATGTAAACCAAGCATTATATCAAATTGGTTTAGAAAGTAGAAATAGAAATATTGATAAACCTATTATAGCAGTAACAGGAAGTGTAGGAAAAACAACTTTATGTAGTTTAATTGCTAATGTATTAAAAACACAAATAAAAGTGCTTCACGATTTTAAAAACCAAAATAATAATACAAGATGGCATGTATCGCAAATGTTACTTTATTTTGAGAATTATGATATGGCAGTAATTGAATTAGGAATTAGTAGTAGAGGAGTAATGAGCCAATTATCAAAATTAGTAAAACCTTCTATAGCAGTTATTAATCAAATTGGAACAGCACATCTAAGCAATTTAAAAAATAGAGAAACAATTTTAGAAGAAAAATTACATATTACAGATAATATCAAGGATAAAAAAATACTATTTATTAATACAGATAATCAATACTTACAAAATGTAGGTGAGAGTAAATTATTTAAAGTACAAACATATAGTTCTAAACAAGGATATGATATAAAACAAATGGATGGAACATTACATTTTAAAACAAAAATATATGGAAAAGAAACAGAATTTAATATTAATCTATATGGTAAACATCATATATCTAATATTGTATTAGCAATAAAAATTGGAGAAATTTATAATATAAGTTATAATAATATAGTAAAAGCAATTAATGAATTTCAACCAGTAGATGGAAGATTAAAAGTATTAAAAAACAATAAGACTAAAATAACTGTAATTGATGATGCATATAGTTGTTCAAGTATAGAAGCTGTAAAATTAGGCTTAGAAACAGCAAACACTATGCAAAGCCAAAGAAAAATAGCAGTTTTAGGTAGAATGGAAGCTTTAGGAGATAAAGCAGAAATTATGCATAAAAAGCTAGGAAGATTTTTTAAACAATTAAATTTTGATTATTTATATACAACAGGTGGGTATAAAAAATCATTATCAAATGGAGCAAAAGAAGCTTTAAATGAAGAAAAAATAAAAAAATTTAAAACAACACAGAAGTTAATATCATCACTAGATGAAAATATAAAAAATGGTGATTTAATCTATATAAAAGGAGCAAATACACAATGTTTTGATAGAATTGTTAAATATTTAAAAGAAAAATATGAACTTGAGTAAAAAAGTTCTTATATTATAATACGAAAAGAAAAGGAAGAATGTAATGAGCGAAATTCCAGAATTTTTAATACAAAAATTAAAAAAGCAATATGGAGAAGAAATAGTAAAAGAAATAATAATGGGATATGGGTATAAAAGACCAGTTACACTTAGAATTAATACATTAAAAACAAACGTAGAACACATAAAAAAAGTTTTAACTATGTCACAAATTACATATAAAGAAGTTAATTTTAGTAAAGAAGCTCTTATTTTAGAAAACATAAGGGAAAATTCTATACAAGAATTAGATATTTATAAAAATGGAGAAATTTATATGCAAAGTCTTTCTTCTATGTTACCTCCTATTATATTAAATCCGAAGTTGAAAGCTGATATTTTAGATATGGCAGCAGCACCAGGAGGAAAAACAACCCAAATTGCAGCATTGTCAAATAACTTAGCTAATATTACAGCATGTGAATTAAATAAAATTAGAATAGAACGTCTAAAATATAATATACAAAAACAAGGAGCAACAAATGTGTATGTAATGGAAAAAGATGCAAGACTACTTGATGATTTTTTTTGCTTTGACCAAATATTATTAGATGCACCATGTAGTGGAAGTGGAACTTTAAGTATATTTAATTCTAAACTTAAAGAAAACTTTACACGGAAAATTAATACAAAAATCAGTTAATACTCAAAAAGCATTACTAAAAAAAGCAATTAATATTTTAAAACCAAAAGGAGAAATAGTATATTCTACATGTTCAATTTTAAAAGAAGAAAATGAGGAAATTATTGAACCATTTCTAAAAGAAAAAAGAATAGAAATCGTACCAATAGAACTAAAAGATAGTAATTTAGTTAAACTTTTGCCAGTAAATATACAAGGAACCCTTTGTATATTACCAAATGAATTATATGAAGGTTTTTATATTGCAAAAATAAAAAAGAAATAAAAAGTAATAACCCTTTTTATTTAATGAAGAAACTAGAAATAAATCTTTGAAAAAACAAAGATTTATGTTCTAGCTTTAAAAATTTTGGAAGTTTCGGTTTGCATTGCCTATGCAGGGAATAACTGCGGGGAACGTGTAAAATCTGGGAAGGTAAGGCTATTCTTAATCTCTTTTTCAACTGCTTCTTTTAAATTTTCTGATTTATAGCCAGAAATTTTAAATCTATTTGAAGAAGGATACAAGAATACTCTTCCAGCAAAATTCAGATATGGTGCTAATTTTTCCGTAGGAACATTTTGAGCGAAAGCCTTAATGGTATAAACATTTAATAAATTGTTTGTATCTTTGTCAGGCAGTAATACAAAGGTAGCGCACCGAGAACCAAAATTTTTTGTGTTAGTAACTATAGTTTTCATCCTCAATTCCTCCACATAACTTTATTGTTTTCTATGTTATGTTAATTATAGCATAATTTAATAAAAAAGTCAATTTTTTTCCACTAACAAAGTATTAGGTAATTAAAATTGCCTCTACTCCTTATTGAATAAGCATGGGGGGATTTATAATAATTTGAACATATTTTATAAAATGAATTTAATGATAGTATATATAATATTTACAAAATTGCATATTTTAATATATAATGTCATAGGTGAGATATATGAATGAAATTTATGAGGATACTAAATTCTTAATGAAAAAATATGGTATAAAAGCAAACAAAAAATTAGGACAGAATTTTTTAATAGATGAAAATGTATTAGATAATATTGTTAATGCATCTGAAATTAATAAAAATGACCTTGTAATAGAAATTGGACCAGGTCTTGGGACATTAACTAAAAAATTATTAGAAAAAGCGGGAAAAGTAATTAGTATTGAATTAGATGAACGTATGATAAATATTTTAAAGCAAAGATTTTTTATGTATAATTCTTTTGAAGTTATATATAAAGATGTTTTAAAAGTAAATTTAAAAGAATTAATACAAGAAAATAAAAAAGACTTAAATTTGCAAAAAGTAAAGATTGTGGCTAATTTACCATATTACATTACAACATCAATTATTATGAAGTTATTAGAAGAAAAGCTGGAAATAGAAAGTATAACAGTTATGGTTCAAAAAGAAGTAGCAGATAGACTAGTAGCATTTCCAGGTCAAAGAAATTCTGGTGCAATTACATATACAGTATATTATTATGCAAGTTCTGAAGAAGTAATGGAAGTACCAAGCAATTGCTTTATTCCAGAACCAGAAGTAACATCTAAGATAATAAAACTAAATTTACGAAAAGAACCCATTGTTAATGTCACAGATGAAAAAAGATTTTTTGAAATAATTAAAGTAGCTTTCATGCAAAGGAGAAAAACTTTTTTAAATGCTATTAGTAATTCAAATCTTAATATTAGTAAAGAAAAAGTAGAAGAAATATTAAAAAATTTAAATATTAATACAAAAATAAGAGCAGAAGCACTAACAATAGAGCAAATTGCAGATATTTCTAAAGTTTTAAAATAATATAAAAATATTCTCCAAAGGCAAGCCTTTGGAGAAATATTATAATTTATATACTAGTACTTAAAGAAATTATAGTATAAACTATAATAACCCTTTTTTATATTTAATTCATATTGACTTTTATAAAAAAAAAATATAAGATATAATTATTAAATTTAAGATAAAAAAACTTACTTTAAAAAGTAGGCTTTTGAGGAGGAAAAATTTATGGGAGAAGTTATTGTAATAACATCAGGAAAAGGTGGAGTAGGAAAAACAACAACAACAGCAAATTTAGGAGCATCTCTTGCTATGCAAGGAAAAAAAGTAGCTTTAGTAGATACAGATATAGGACTTAGAAATTTAGATGTTGTTATGGGATTAGAAAATAGAATTGTATATGATATTGTAGATGTAGTAGAAGAAAAGTGTAAATTAAGACAAGCATTAATTAAGGACAAGCGTTATACAGAACTTTTTTTACTTCCTGCTGCTCAAACAAGAGATAAAAGTGCAATTAATGAAGAACAAATGAAAGAATTAACTATTAAACTAAAAGAAGAATTTGACTATATTTTAATAGATTGTCCAGCAGGAATAGAACAAGGATTTAAAAATGCAATTGCAGGAGCAGATCGTGCAATTGTTGTAACAACTGCTGAAATTTCTGCAATTCGTGATGCAGATAGAATTATTGGTTTATTAGAAGCATCTGAAATAAAAAATCCAGAATTAGTAGTAAATAGACTAAAACCAAGTATGGTAAGAAGAGGCGAAATGATGGATGTAGATGATATTGTGGATTTATTATCTATTGAACTTATTGGTGTAGTACCAGATGATGAATATGTTGTAACACAAACAAATAAAGGAGAACCAGTAGTATCTAATCGTAAAGCACCTTCTGGAAGAGCATATTTAGAAATTGCAAGAAGAATATTAGGAGAAACAATTGAAGTAACAATACCAGGTAGAGAGAAGGGATTTTTAGCAAAACTAAAAAGTATATTTAGAAAAAAATAGATGAAGTGGGGGAAAAATAATGTTTGAAAGCATAATAAATTTTTTTAAGAAGATGAAAAAAAGTGAAAAAGAACAAGTAAAATCAAAAGATGCTGCAAAAGAAAGATTACATTTAGTTCTTATGCAAGATAGAGCAAATGTATCTGCTGATTTTCTTGACTTAATGAAACAAGAAATTATTGAAGTAATCAAAAAATACATAAATGTTGATGAAAATGAAATTGATGTAAGACTTACAAATAAGTCAAATAGTGATGGAACAACAGGTGCCCCTGCTTTATATGCAAATATACCAATTGTTAGTATTAAAGATGATTCAAAAGGTGGAATAGTAAGACAAAAAAAAGAAGAAGATGGAATACAAAATGTTATTAATAAACAAAATAATAGCAATGAATTAAAACAAGAACAACCAAGAACAAACATACAATATGTAAATAACAATAATAATCAAGAAAAACAAGAGCAATCAAGAATAAATACACAATATGTAAATAACAATAATAATCAAGAAAAACAAGAACAACCAAAAACAAACATACAATATGTAAATAACAATAATAATCAAGAAAAACAAGAGCAACCAAAAATAAATA
>CANAQC010000018.1 GCA_947363765.1 uncultured Clostridium sp.
TAGTCTTGAATTAATTTTAATGTTTTAGGGTGTCCTAATCAAAAATTATTGACAGATTGGTCAATTTTATATTTTAGTATTTTTATTTTATTATAAATATTTTTTATAATTTATGAAAAAATATTTATAATAACTATTTTAATGGAGGTATTAAAATGAATCAAATACTAGAACCAAAAAATCAAGATAATCAAGATAAAAATAAATCTAAATATTCTAATAGATTTTCAAAAAAATCTTTTTTTTGGTTTCAATTTGTTTTATGTTCCACAATTACTGTTGGAGTTCTTGGGTATTTTTTTTATAACCAATATGATAAATATAAAAATGAAAAAGTTTCTCACGAAATCCTTAATCAATTTAATATAACCAAACTTTATGAAAATAATACTACTTCTTATATATCAACTCCCTTAGAAGTTCGTTCAACTTATGAAAAAGATAATAAAAAGTTTTCTGTTATAGGATTGTTAGAAATTAAATGTATTGATTTAGATTATCCAATTATTTCTACTTTCCAACCAGAGCTTTTAAAAATTGCACCTTGTAAATTTTTTGGTCCAATGGCAAATGAAGTACGGAAACTTATGTATTGCAGGTCATAATTATAATAGCTATAAGTTTTTTAGTAGGTTAAAGGAACTTAAAAACGGAGATTTAATTTCTATTTATGATTTATCTGGAAAAAAGGTAGATTATGTAGTTTACAATAGTTATGAAACAGATTACAATGATTTAAGCTGTATGGAACAAAACACTAACGGAAAACGTGAAGTTACTCTTGTTACTTGTAATAATATAAAAAATAGACGAAGAATTATTAAAGCTTGTGAAAAGGGATAAGCTAAAATCTTGCTTATCCCTTAATTATTAAATATTTTTATAATCTGTAATTTTCTTATAAGCATATACTGCTGATATTGCAAAAACTGCAATTACTAAAATAACAGCATAATCATCTGCACCTGTTTGTGGTAAATTTGTTGCATTATTATAAGAACTTGTATTATTTACACTTTGAATAACTGATGTGTTTTGCTCTGTATTTTGAACTGTATTATTTGTTTGACTTCCACCTACTGTGGTACTTTCGTTTGTAATAACAATTGTATCTCCTGTAGCATAAACAAATGTTGCTCCCAATAAAATTACTACTAACATTACTAAACATACTCTTTTTAAATTTGTCATCTGAATTCCCTCACTTATTAATTATTTTTTACTATTAGTATTCTTAATCTATAAATATTTATACTATATATTTTTTTTTATTGCAATACTTTTTTTAGTTTTTTAAAAAATGTATTTTAATTGTAATATAGCTGTAGTATAATGGTAATATTAGATTTAGAAAGGACATGTAATATGAATAAAAAATATATAAATAATTTAGAATATCCTCTTGTTCTAAAAGCCTTGTCAGAGTTTTGTGTTACGGATATAGGAAAAAAACTTTGTAATAATTTAGAACCCAAAAACACTCATGAAATTGTTACGAAATTGTTACAAGAAACTTCAGAAGCAATGAATTTATATTCTAAGAAAAAATCATTGCCAATTTCTCAATTACCTAAAATTGATTATTCTATTAAGTTATTAGAAAGTAGTGGTGTTTTATCTATAAAATCTTTATTAGAACTTGCTTCTATTCTAAAAATGGCTGATTCTTTAAAAAATTATTTTTTTAAAGATGATTCTATTAACACTAAAAACTTTCCTATTTTAGAAGAATATTTTTCATTGTTATATACAAATTCTGGAATTTGCGATACTATTTTTTCTATTTTACTTGATGAAAATACTATTTGTGATAAAGCTACACCAAAGCTTTTATCTATACGTAAAGAAAAAAGAAAACTTGAAGAATCTATTAAAGAAAAACTTAATAATTTTGTTCATTCTTCTAAGTTTTCTAAATATATTCAAGAAAATTTAATTACTTTAAGAAATGAACGTTATGTTATTCCTGTAAAAGAAGAATATCGTTCTATAATAAAAGGTTTTATTCACGATATTTCTGCTAGTGGTTCAACAGTTTTTATTGAACCTACTATTATTTTTGAGTTAAATAATGAATTAAATCTTAAAAAGTCAGAAGAAATAAATGAAATAGAAAGTATTTTAGCTAATCTTTCTAGTTTGTTTTATCCTTATACTAAACAATTACAAAATAATATTACCTATATTAGTACTATTGATTTTGTATTTGCAAAGGCAAAATACGCTACTTATATGGATTGTATCTGCCCTACTTTAAATAAAGATAAACAAATACATTTAATTGGTGCTAGACATCCTTTTATTCCAAAAGATAAAATGGTACCAATTGATGTTCACTTAGGAAAAGATTATAATACATTAGTAATTACAGGACCTAATACTGGTGGAAAAACAGTAACTTTAAAGATAACTGGTCTCCTAACATTAATGGCTTGTAGTGGTTTATTTATTCCTGCCAAATCTTCTAGTTCTATTTATGTATTTGATGAGGTGTATTCTGATATTGGTGATGAACAAAGCATTATAGAATCATTAAGCACTTTTTCTTCTCATATGACTACTATTGTTGATATTTTGAAAAATTCAACATCTCAAAGTCTTATTTTGTTAGATGAACTTGGTGCAGGAACTGATCCTATAGAAGGAAGTAGTTTAGCAATTAGTATTTTAGAAGAATTTTATAACAAAAGTTCTCTTACTATTGCTACTACTCATTATTCTGAATTAAAAAACTACTGTATTATAAAAGAAGGCTTTGAAAATGCTAGTTGTAGTTTCGATTTAGAAAACTTACAGCCTACATATCAATTATTAATTGGTGTACCTGGTCAAAGTAATGCCTTTAATATTAGTAGAAAACTTGGATTAAACGAAGATATTTTGAAACGTGCTAATACTTTTATAAAAAAAGATTATGCTGAAATAGAAGTTTTACTTAAAAATATATATGATAATAAATTAACCATTGAAAATGAAAAAAGTCAAATACAAAAAAATTCTAAGCAGATTGAACTATTACGAAAAACATTAGAAAAAAAGCAAAACCAATTACAAGATAAATCAAATTCTATAGTAGAAAACGCTAAAAAACAAGCAAGAGAAATTCTTTTAGATGCAAAGAAACAAGCAAGTTTACTAATTCAAGAAATAAATCATATATCTAAAAACATAGATTCTTCGTCTTTACAAAAATTGAATCAAATGCGTAACAATATTAATAATTCTATTAAGTCTAATTTGTCTTCTTCAAATGCTGTAGAAAATGATTCTTCTTATTTTGTAAACCAACAAGATTTAAAAATTGGATGTATTGTTTATATCCCTTTTTTAGATAAAGAAGGTTGTATACTTTCTTTACCAAATAAAACAAAAGAAGTATTACTACAGATTGGAAATATGAAAATGATGGTTCCTATTTCAAAAATAGGTGAAATTAAGAATCCTTTAAAAAATGAAACATTTACTGGAAGTTCTTCGTATAATATAAGCAAAACTAAAACTGCTAATTCTGAAATTAATGTTTTGGGGTATAATGTAGAAGAAGCTATTTTTGTAATTGATAAATTTTTAGATGATTCTATTCTTGCAAAATTACAAACTGTAAGAATTGTACATGGAAAAGGAACTGGTGCTTTAAGAAATGGTATTCATAAATATTTAAAAACAAATTCTTATGTAAAAAGTTTTCGCCTTGGAACTTATGGTGAAGGTGAGATGGGTGTAACTGTTGTAGAATTAAAATAAGAGGACTTAAATCCTCTTATTTTTATGTTTTTATTAAAAATGTTTTCCTTTTCCTTTTGTTGGTTTTTCATCATTTACTGACTTTTCTTGTTCTATTTTTTCTTCTTTTATTCTTTTTCTAACTTTTTTTTCTTTATTCTCTTCTTGTTCTATTCGCTCTTTTGAAATATTTTCTTCTTTATTATTTTGTTCTTTTTCAAATTCTATTTTTGAAAAAGGAATTTCACCCATTTTCATATCTTGTTTTTTCTTATCATAACGATATTCAATTACTGCAAATATAATTCCTAAAATAGCTGTAATAGATGTAAATACTACAATAAAAATCTTTTGTGTTGTATTCCATAAAGTCTTTTGTTCTTCTTGTTGTTCTTGGTTAGTTTCATCTAATATTGGTTCATTAGATGTTTGTATTACTTGTTCTTCTTGTTTTGTTACAATAATTTTATATGTTAAAGTACTTTTTCCATCTTTCGATTTTACTATAATTTCTATAATGTTTTCTCCATATTTTAGTTCATTATTTCCTTTTATTTCAACTATATAATCTTCTTTTGTTGCAATTGCTTCAATATCTAATTTTGTTATATCTGTATAATTTTCATCTAAAAGTATTCTATATTCATAAACTTGACTTGAAAATTCTGGTGTAAATGAAAGCTTTATTTTTTCTTCTACATTATCTTTTTTAGAAATACCATTTATTACTAAGCTTTTTAATTCTACAGTTTCTTCTTTTGTTTCATCAATAATATTAGGGTCATTATTTTCTTTTGCTGCTCTTATAATTTTAACTGTATATATATTTCCAGAAGCTAGTGTAATTTTAACTGTATTTGTACCTTCTTCTAATTTTACTGTATTTCCTTTATCAATTTTAAAAGATTCTCCATTACTTGTTGTTGGAACTATTTTAGCACTTGTTACATCATTTCCTACATTTACTGTTATATTTTTAGATGGATTGTTATAAATTTTCCCTGCTACTACTAGTTTTGTAAGTGTCGCTTTTGAATTTGATGTTCCAGAAGAATTTCCTCCTCCTGATTGATTATTTGAGTTTGACTTTGCATTTACTGTAATTTCTTTACTTGAAAAACTTCTAATTGTAGATCCATCTGAAAACTCAGTTACTGTACCTTCTAATGTTACTTTTTTATTCCCAGTAGATGTTGGTGTATATGTTCCTGAAAAACTAATGTTTTTATTGCTTTCGTAATTATCTAATTCACTGCTTTTTGCTATTGTTTTTCCATCTACTTTTAATTCTAAATTCCATTGTACTCCACTTCCTGATACGCTAATAGTTATTGGTGTATCTACTGTAACACTTGAATTACACTTTATACTAGCATTTGCTGCATTAGCCTTTGTATTAATTATTAATAATATACCAAATATAAATAATATAGTTATCAAAAATTTTTTATTTATTTTCATGTTTTTTCCTCACTTTTTATTGTATTTTATAAGGTAATACTTGGAATATTTTTTACCTCTTTTTTTAGAATAAATGAATCTCCTGTATCTATATATCCATCTTTATTTACATCTGCTGCTGTTTTATATATTCCTTCTAAATTAATTGCCTTCATAATATTTTGTTTAATTCTAAATGTATCTCCTGTGTCTATATATCCATCACCATTTATATCTCCCAAAACTATTAATACATATTCTTTATTATTAGTTTTATCTTTTAGTTTATATCCTGTTCCTATTACATCTGTATCTACCTTTTTATTTCCATCTTTGGTTACTTCATAATTTGATATATTTAAAGTATTTGCTAAATCTTTTACAGACAAATTAGGAATTGCTTTTATATTTGTTCCAGATATTTGTGCTTTTTTTTCTGCATATATTCCACAAGGTTCTAAGTATTTACTTGCCATATATCCTGTTTTTCCATTTGCAAGTTTTACTCTATCCCATTCTAATCCATTATTAATAGCACATTTTCTATCTAATACAGCAACTACTGTATCTTTCTCAATAATACAATCTACTCTAGCTCCACTAGATTTAGGCTCTGTTCTTACCATAATTTCTGTTCCTGTTGTGTAATACAAGTCTCCATCTTTTGTTGTTAAAGTGGTTGGTAATTTATTCGTTTGTGGCATATCATTATATACTGGAATTACAAAATTTAGTTTTTCTTCTAAAATTCCATTTTTTGAATATGTATTGTATAATTTACTAGCTTGGCTATTTGGGTCTCTAACATTTGTCATATATTGATGTCTAAATAACTGGTTTGATGAATCACTACTTGCTATAACAGTTTGTGTGTTTCCAGATTTTAAAATGCTTGTTCCTACAACATCCCATTTTGTAAAATATATTGTATTTTGTCCTTTTGCAGTATAATCTGCACCATATTTTTGTGCTCCTTCTATTATTGCTTTATATGGTGTATCCCATCCTCTATCTTTTGCATAACATAAACCATTTGTTACAGCACTTCCTGTATCATATGCTCCATAATTAAAGAAATTATAATATCCAGAATATTGTTTACCATCTATATATGTAAATGTATATGTTCCTGTCACAGCATTGCTTCCATTAGTTCCTACTTCTTGTAAGATTTTAATCGCTATTGCATATGGACTCATTTGACTTTTATTTGCTGCATCCATAATAATTTGTGCATATGACATTGTTACATCTTGTCCATCTTTTTTAAATGTAACATTTCCTTTCATAAATGAATTTTTAATAATGCTTTGTACTACATCTACTTTATAGTTATTATTATATGAACTTTCTAAAAATTGGAATATACCTACATCATTATTTAGAAAGTTTCTTGGATCCATGTAATATTGAATAATACTAGAAGATGCACATGCATATCCACTTGCAACATTTCCACAACTACATTTTAATAATGAATCTGCACTATTAATAATTCTATTATGACCATGGTCTGTTTCGTATTTTACTAAATCACTCCAACTAATTCCTGTAAAATAAGCATCAAAAGTCCAATTAGGATGTTGTTCTTTTATTTTTCTTAAAAATGGTTTATAACTTTCTGGAAAGGCATCTATTCCAGTTTTTACAGTTTGTGTATATGTTTGTTTATAGCTTGCAGCTTTTACTTTTCCTATTATTCCAAAAATAGTATAAGATAATAAAAATAGAATTAATATAACATTTGTTATTTTTTTTATGATAAAAAAAATCTTATTTTCTAACATTTTTTCCTCCAAATTTCATTTGTATTTTTCTATAATTTATCATATTTAGTATATCATTGTTGCAAAATGTAAGTCAATAAATTTACTCTAAATAATTCAAAAAATTACATACAAAAATTATCTTATATTTTTTAAAAAACATCAAATTGTTATAAATACAATTTGATGTTTTTTAAGTTTTTATATTATCTTCTTTCTTTTTTATATTTTCTAATTAAAACATAGCTTAATCCTATTACAGAACTTATTATAATAACACAAAATACTATATTTCCTATTTTAATTTCTGATTTTTCTTCTTTTGCTATTTCTTCTGTTATTGGCATAATGTTTCTTTGTTCCTCTTCTTTTGTAGTTTTATATATACTAATTACATATTCTTTACTTGTTATTTCATCTTTTGCTATTACTTTTATTGTTATGGTATTTTCTCCGAAATTGTATATTGTCTGCTCCTATAATTTCAACATTTGCTCCTTCAATTTGAGGTATTGCTAATATATTAAGTTTTTCTACATCACTTCCAATAATAGCATTATAATTTGTAATATCTGGACTAAATTCTGGATCTAGAGTTACATTTTCAATTGCTAGATTTTCTAAATTAGCATTAGCAAGTTCTGGATTTTTTGTTTTTGTTACTTCTATTATATAGTTTTTTGTAGTTTTCTTATCTTGTGCTGTTACTACAATTTTTATTTCATTTGTACCTATTTTTAAATTTGTATTTCCTGTTATATTAACATTTGCTTTTGAATCTTCTGGAATTGCATTAACTGAAATTTGTTCAATTTCTTCTCCTACTACTAAATTATATCTTGTAACTGTTTTTTGAAAAGCTGGACTTAAACCTTCCACACTTAAATGTAGTTCTTTTAAATTTGCATTATTGCTTGTATTTTGTGTATTATTACTTCCACCTTGGTTTGTACTACCACTACTACTACTACCTCCCCCTGGTTTATTTGTTCCACTACTGTTATTTCCTCCTGTTATACCTCCTGATGAGCCTCCACTACTTCCGTCCAGAAGATCCCCCTCCTGTTGTGCCTCCATCTGTTGGCGGATTAGGTGTAACTGGTGTATTTTCTTTAATACTAACACTAGTTCCAGAAAAACTTGGGTTTAGTGATTCTTCATCTGGTGTATAGAAATTTCCACTTACACTAAAACTAGCATTTCCTGTGGCTTTAGCTCTAAATTTAAATGTTGCAATTGTTCCATCTGTTTTTGGATTAGAACCTCCGAGTAGGATCAGTCCATGTATAGATTACTCTACCATTTGAAAAATTAGTATTAGTAGGTCCAGATACATATTCTACTTTACTTGTATCAATTGTAATTCTACTAGTTAAGGTTGCAACTGAGCCACCAGATAAATTTATACTTACATTAAATTCTTCTCCTACTGTTAAGCTTGATTTACTTGGTTTTAAACTAATATTTCCTGCTGCCATTGATGGTATTGTAAATAATAGTAAAAATAAGAAAAACATTATTGTTATATAAATCTTTTTTTTCATATTTATCTCCTTTTTTATCTAATATTTTTGATAATTATCATCTATTTTCTTATAGTTATGATTTTATTGTGTAATATATTTTATTTCTAAAATATGCTTTTGTATTTTTAATACATCTAATGAAGATGGTAATTCTCCATTTTTTGAAGTATTGGCAGATTTTAAGAAAATGTCTGTTATTTGTTTTATTTCTAAAATGTGTTTTTGTATAATTAACACATCTAATGAATTAATCTCTCCATCTCCATTTACATCTCCATATATAATAAATGTATATTCATATACTACTTCTCCTAATTCATTTTTTAATCTTAGTTTTGAACCTGTTCCAATTTTATTTTCTTCATCTAAAGTTTCATTTTTATAATTACAAAATTCCATAGTAAGATTTGTATTTATTTTTTCTTTAATTTCAGCAACTGTTAATTTTTCAATATTTAAATTACTAATTTCATCTGCTTCTATTGTTAAATCTTCATCAAATTCTAATATTACATCTTGTGATAATTGTTTTACCTCTACTTTACATATTGCTTTTATATCTTCATTTTCTGCTTTTGCTATAATATTAGTTATTCCTTCATTATTGGCTGTTATTACACCATTTGCAACACTTGCAATATTTTCATTTTCACTAATCCATAACACTTTTTTATTTGTAGCATCTTCTGGTAAAATATTAGCAGATATTGTTATTTTATTTCCTTTTAATAGTGTAACATTTTGTTTATCTAATATAATATTTATTACTTTTGAATATACAGTAATTTCAATACTATCACTAATTCTTCCATCTATTGTTCTTGCTGTAATTCTTGCTTTTCCAGATGTTAAACCAGTAATTGTACCATTATCTACACTTACTATATTTTCATTGCTTGTTTCCCATATAATTTCTTCTTGTGCCTGTTGTGGAGTAATTTCAATTTTTATAGCTTGTGTACTTCCTTTTTGTATTGTTGGATTATCAATACTTAATTTAATATTTGTAATGCTTGGTTTTGGTACTTCTTTTAAATAACTTTGAAATACATATCCTACCATACCATTATCTAGCTCTACTTTATCCCATCGTTCTCCATTTTGTACTCCTTTTTTAATTCTTGTTAATACTCTATTTCTATCAATTCCTGTTAATACCTCATATGATGTTGATGGACCTGTCCTAACATTTAAGTTTCCTGTTACATCAGCATACATTTTAGTATTATCTGCTACATAATCAGATTCATTAATATTAGGACTTTCTGTCATATATTGGGGCATATTTTCGTAAATTGGAATTATAAATCGTATAGAAGAATTTAACATTCCATTAGAACTATATGCTTTATGAATTCCACTTGATTCACTATATGGTGCTAAACAGTTTGTCATGTACTGATGCCAAAAAAGATTTGTTCCTCTATCATCATTTACATCAAACTTTTGTAAATATAAATTATTTTGTCCTACTAGAATATAACTGCTTCCTATAAAAACAGCTCCTCCTTTTATTGCTTTTTGAGGGTTATCCCATGGTATTAGTAAATTTGCTTTTTCTTCTTCTGATGCTCCTTTTCCATCTTTTGCAAATTGTAATCCATTTTTAATAGCTCCTAAAGGCTCTGTAGAACTTGTTGCTCCAATATTATAAAAATTGTAATATCCTTCAAATCCTGCAACTGTTCCACTAATAGAATTATGAGTAATAAAAGGTCCTACTTCTTGTTTTATACGAGATGCTAAATGATATGGACTAACTCCCGAATAAATAGCTGAATCCCATATTAAATCTGAATATTTTTCTTGCATATTTATAACTTGTCCTGTATGGGTTCTATAACTAACACTACGATTGTAGAATTCTGTTCCATATAATATTTTTTCAACACCTTCTTTTGAATTGGTATTTGGATCATATGATAATTTTTCAAATTGGAAAATACGTACACTATTTAAAAAATTTCTTGGATCCATAGTGTATTCTACTGCTCTTTTAGATGCATTTACCCATCCGTTTATCAATTTCTACATCATAAATACCATTATCTGTACATTTCCATGCATCAGAATATGATTTTGGCACTAAATTTTTGTCATTTCTATATTCTTGTGATATAGCATAATTCCAGTCAATTCCTGTATAAAGTGCTGTAAACTCCCAATTAGGATATTTATTTTTTAATTCTTGCAAATATGGTTTATAAGAATCTGGAAAATTTTCAATTCCATCTTTTTTAACAGATGCTTCTGATACTGTTGAACATATACCTACAAAAATCAAAAAAAATACTATATATTTTAGAAATGTTTTTACTTTCATAACATTCTCCTTTATATACAGTATTTCCTATGTTTTCTATTTTATAACAAATTATATTTTATTTTTAATTTATTTATGCTCCTGTAATAGAAAATCCATTATCAGCATGTATTACTTCTCCTGTAACACAAGATGATAATTGGCTAAATAAAAATGTTGCTACATTTCCTACTTCTATTTGTGTTACATTTCTTTTTAGTGGAGCACGTTGTTCTACAATATCTAATATACTTCCAAAGTCTTTAATTCCTTTTGCAGAAAGTGTTTTTATTGGTCCTGCTGAAATCGCATTAATTCGTATATTATATTTACCTAAATCTTTTGCAAGATAACGTATGCTTGCTTCTAATGCTGCTTTTGCAACTCCCATTACATTATATCCTTCCATTACTTTTTCAGAACCAAAATAAGTAAGTGCTACTATACTTGCATTTTCATTTAAAATATCTTCTTCTTTTGCTATTCTTGATGTTGCAACTAGTGAATAAGCACTTACATCTGAGGCATGACTAAATCCTTCTCTTGATGTTTTAATAAAGTCATCTCTTAAATCTTGTGTATTTGCATGTGCAATACAGTGTAATATACCATCAATACTTCCATGGTTTTTCTTAACTTGGATTAATGCTTCTTTTATACTTTCATCTGATTCTGCATCACATGCATAAGTTTTTGCTCCTGATATTTCTGAAATAAGTGTATGTAATTTCTCCATATTTTCCATTGGATGATGTGTAAAAATAACTTCTCCTCCTTGTTTTGTTACTGCCTGTGCAACACCCCAAGCAATACTCCATTTGTTACGAATTCCCATAATTAAAATTTTCTTTCCTTGTAATATCATTTTTTCTCCTACCTTCCTATTTTTCTATATTTTTCATAACGATTTTGTAATCGTTCTTCTTTTGACATATTATTTAATTTTTTAATATATTTTATAATTTCTTTTTTTAAATCTTTTATCACATTTGCAAAGTCTTCTTCTGCTCCATTGTCTGGTTCTTTAATAATGGTATCTACTATTCCAAATTTTTTTAAGTCTTTTGCTGTTAATTTCATATCTTCTGCTGCTTGTTTATTTTTAGATGCATCTTTATATAAAATAGATGCAAATCCTTCTGGCGAAAGAATAGAATAAACAGCATTTTCTAACATAATTATTTTGTCCGCAACGCCTAATGCCAATGCTCCACCACTTGAACCTTCTCCAATTACAACACATATTATAGGTACTTCTATATTTGCCATTTCCATTAAATTTCTTGCAATTGCTTCTCCGTTGTCCTCTTTGCTCTGCTCCAAGTCCTGGGTATGCTCCTGGAGTATCAATAAATGTAATTATAGGTCTTTCAAATTTTTCAGCCTGTTTCATAAGTCTTAGGGCTTTTCTATATCCTTCTGGATTTGTCATCCCAAAATTACACTCCATATTTTCTTTAGTATTTTTTCCTTTTTGCTGTCCAATTAATGTAACAATACAGTCTTCAATTTTTCCAATTCCAGAAATAATAGATTTATCATCTCCAAAAAGCCTATCTCCATGCAATTGTATAAATTCATCTGTTAAGTCATTTATATAGTCACTAGCTTTTGGTCTAGATACTTTTCTTGCTAAAGTTACTTTATCCCATGCTGATGTTTTATTCATTTTATCACTTCCTTTCATTGTTTTTTGCATACTTTTATGATATAATTATTAGTATCATACCAATCAAGGAGGAATATAATGCATAGTACAATTTTTAATAACCGGTTACAAACTTTAAAAAAATCTGAGAAGTATACTCCAAAAGCTTTGCAACAAATTGAAAAAATATTTTCTGAAAATGAAGGAAAACTTCCCCAGAAATTCTCTTTAAGTGATTTGGGACATTGCACCATATCAAATTTGCTTCGTGACTTAGGTTACCAAAATTTTGATATTATTGCGCCAGATGGTGGTAGCTCATCATTGCGTGACATTATTTTACTTTAAAGATGTAACATGCGCTAACGGAACTTAACCGTTAGCTGCTTTTTTATGTAATTTTAATATTTTTCCTAAAGTATCTCTCATATTACTTCTTTCTACAATCATATCAATAAATCCATGTTCTAACAAAAATTCTGATTTTTGAAATCCTTCTGGCAATGTTTGCCCAATAGTTTGTTCAATTACTCTTGGTCCTGCAAATCCAATTAGTGCATCTGGTTCTGCTATAATAATGTCACCAAGCATTGCAAAACTTGCTGTTACTCCTCCTGTTGTTGGGTCTGTTAAAACTGATATATATAATAATTTTTCCTTATTTAATTTTGCTATTGCACTTGATGTTTTTGCCATTTGCATAAGAGAAATAATTCCTTCTTGCATTCTTGCTCCACCTGATACACAAAAAATAATAATTGGTAACCTTTTTTTTATTGCTTCTTCTATTGCAATTGTTATTTTTTCTCCTACTGCACTTCCCATACTTCCCATTAAAAAATTGCCATCCATTACACAAAGTATTGTTTCTTGATTACAAATTTTACAAATTCCTACTGTTACTGCTTCTTCAATTTGAGTTTTTTCTTCTAATAATTCTAATTTTTTTATATATCCTTCAAATTGTAATGGGTCTTTTGTTTTAATTCCTTTTGCAATTTCTATAAAACTTCCTTCATCAGCAATCTGCTTAATTCGCCTTCTTGCAGAAAGTCTAAAATGTTTGCCACAATTCGGACATACTCCTAAATTTTTATGTACTTCTTCTTTATATAAAATCTCTTTGCAATCATCACATTTTACCCATTTTCCTACTAACATATCACTTGCATTAAAATTCAAATTTTTCTCGTCTTTATTGTTTATCTTTCTAATTTTATCAATGACCACAGTATTTCCTCCTATATTTGAAATTCTTTTTGTATAAAAGATGTATCATATTCATTTTTTATAAAATTTTCATTTTCTAAAATCTGTAGTAAAAAATCAATATTTGTGCTAACTCCTTCAATTACAAATTCAGCAAGTGCACTTTTCATTTTTCTAATAGATTCTTCTCTATTTTTGCTATGTACAATAATTTTTGCAATCATAGAATCATAATTCATAGGAATACTATAGCCTTGATATATAGCTGTATCTACTCTTATTCCATTTCCTCCTGGTATGTGTAATCCTGTTATTGTACCAGGACATGGCATAAAATTTTTATTTGGATTTTCTGCATTTACTCTTGCTTCTAAACTATGTCCATTTAATATAATTTGTTTTTGTGTAAATGATAACTTCTCTCCACTTGCTATTCTAATTTGTTCTTTTATTATATCAACTCCTGTTACCATTTCTGTTATAGCATGTTCTACTTGCACTCTTGTATTCATTTCCATAAAGTAGAATTCTCCATTTTTATCTACTAAAAATTCTATTGTCCCAGCATTTGTATATCCTATTTTCTTAATTGCATTTACTGCAATTTCTCCCATTTTTTTTCTTGTTTTTTCGTCAATTACTCCAGATGGTGTTTCTTCTAATACTTTTTGATTTCTTCTTTGTATTGTACAATCTCTTTCTCCTAAATAAATAGCATTACCATGTTCATCTGCTAAAGTTTGTATTTCTATATGTCGTGGATTTTCAATTAATTTTTCTAAATAGACACTATCATCACCAAATGAATTTTTTGCTTCTTTTTTTACTAAATCAAATATTTTAATTAGTTCTGTATCATTATGTGCAATACGAATTCCTTTTCCTCCACCACCACTTGATGCTTTTAACATGATAGGATATTTAATTTTGTTAGCAATTTCTACTGCTTTTGCTACTTTTTCAACTAGTCCTTCAGAACCTAAAACAACAGGCACACCTGCTTGTTTCATAGTTTGTTTTGCTTTTGATTTATTTCCCATTAAATCAATTAACTTCTCACTTGGTCCAATAAATTTTATTCCAATCTCATTGCAAATCTTAGCAAAATTAGCATTTTCTGATAAAAAACCAAATCCTGGATGAATACTATCACATCCAGTTAAACAAGCAGCTTCTATTATTGCTTTTGTGTTTAAATAACTTTTAGAGGCTAGTGCTTCTCCTATGCATATTGCTTCATCTGCTAAACTCTTATGTAATGCTTTTTTATCTGCCTCAGAATAAATTGCTACTGTTCTAATTCCCATTTCACGACAAGCACGAATAATTCGAACTGCAATTTCTCCTCTGTTAGCCACTAGTACTTTTTTTAGCATATCTAGTATCTCCTTTACTTTTTAAAAGTTTGTTATACAATTGCAAATGTTAATTCTCCTTTTGCAACAACTGTGCCATTCACGCTTGCTATTGCTTCTCCTATACCAATTGTACCCTTTTGTTTAATTATACTTACTTCTAGTTTTAAGGTATCACCTGGAACTACTTGTTTTTTAAAACGCATTTTATCAATTCCTGCAAATAGTGCATTTTTTCCCTTATTTTCTTCTTTACTAAGAATTGCCATAGCACCTGTTTGTGCTAAACTCTCAACAATTAATACACCTGGCATAATAGGATTTTTAGGAAAATGTCCTTCAAAATGTGGTTCATTTATGCATACATTTTTATATGCTGTACATGTTTTTCCAGGTGTTAATTCTTCTACTATATCAATCATTAAAAATGGTGCTCTTTGTGGTATAATCTCCATGATTTGTTTTATATCTAACATACTATAACCTCTCTTATTTTATTTTAAATAATGGTTTTCCAAAGTCTACTATTTCTTCGTTTCGTACACAAATTTCTACAATTTCTCCATCAAATTCTGATTCAATTTCATTCATTAGTTTCATTGCTTCAATAATACATAATACATCACCTTTTTTTACTTTATCTCCTACTTTTACTATTGGTGGTTGTTTTGGTGAGGATGCTTCATAAAATGTTCCTACCATTGGTGAAGTAATAGTTTTTAAATCTTCATTTGTTTTTTCTATTGATTCATCTTTTATTATTGCATTGTTTTTTTCTATTTGATTGTTTTGTTGAAAACCACATATGGTATCGGTTTGTATTTGTTTTTGATTATTGTTTTTCTTTAGCTTAACTTTCATTCCTTCTGGAAATTCAATTTCTAATTCATTAATTTCAGATTTACCCATATCATCCATTAGTCTTTTTATTTCTTCATAATTCATATTATATAATCCTTTCTATTTACTATTTTTAAGAGTATCATTCTACTTGCATATATTATAATCTAGTTATATTTTTTAAATAGAATTGAGCTATTATGTCCGTCCAAAACCTAAAGAATTTGACATAGCATAATTAATCTGCTTTCTTCTTCCTTCATTTGGTACAATATCTAAATTGCATTCTTCATCTGGTACTTTGTATCCAATAGTTGCTGGAACAAATCCCTCTTGTAATGCTTTTATACATGCAATTGCTTCAATTGCTCCTGCAGCTCCTAGTAAATGACCTGTATGTCCTTTTGTTGAACTAACCATTACATGGTTTGCATGGTTTCCTAATGCTCCTTTAATTGCCATAGTTTCGCAAGAATCATTTAAGCAAGTAGATGTTCCATGTGCATTTATATAATCTAATTGTTCTGGTGTAATTTTTGCTTCTTCCATAGCTTTTTTCATAGCTTTTGTTCCACCTTCTCCATTTGGTGAAGGTGATGTAATATGATATGCATCTGATGTTGCACCATATCCCACAATTTCTGCATATATCGTAGCTTTTCTTTTTTTAGCATGTTCTAATTCCTCTAATACTAAAATTCCAGCTCCTTCTCCCATAACAAAACCATTTCTTTCTTTATCAAATGGAATACTTGCTCTTAAAGAATCGTTACTTTGTGATAATGCCTTAATATTCATAAATCCAGCAATTCCTGTTGGTGTAATACTTGCTTCTGTTCCTCCTACTACCATTACATCCTCATAACCATGTTTAATAATACGATAACTTTCTCCAATAGAATGTGTTGCACTAGCACATGCTGTAACTAGACAAAATGATTCTCCTTTTGCTCCAATTTCTATTGCTACATTTCCAGCAGCCATATTACAAATAACAGCTGGTATATACATAGGTGCTACTCTATCTGCTCCTTTTTCAAAGTAATTTTTGCATTGTTCTTCTATTGTTCCTAATCCTCCAATTCCAGAGCTTACAATTACTCCTACTTTTTCCATATTGGTATTTTCTTCTGTAATACCACTTGTTTTTATGGCCTCTTTTGCTGCAATAATAGCATATTGTGAGAATTCATCTAAACGTTTTGCTTGTTTTTTATCAAAATATTCTTCTTTATTATAGTTTTTAATTTCTGCTGCTAACTTTACTTTAAATTCACTTGTATCAAAATGTGTAATTTTATCAATTCCACATTTTCCTTCTTTAATTCCTTGCCAAAACTCCTCTACTGTTTTTCCAATTGGAGTAATTGCACCTAATCCTGTAATAACAACTCTTCTTTCCATTTTCTTAAATCCTTTCTATTTTTTACATTACCATTCCACCATCTATATTAATTACTTGACCTGTTATATAACTTGCATCATTTGATGCTAAAAATCTTACTACTTTTGCTACTTCTTTTGCTTCTCCCATTCGTTTTAATGGAATTTGCGTACTAATATTTTCTTTTATAGTATCACTTAACACTTCTGTCATATCTGTTGCAATAAAGCCTGGTGCTACTGCATTTACTCTTATGTTTCTACTTGCTACTTCTTTTGCAAGAGATTTTGTAAATCCAATTATCCCTGCTTTTGAAGCAGAGTAATTACATTGTCCTGCATTTCCACAAATTCCAACAACAGAAGAAAGATTTATAATTGTTCCTTCTCTCTTTTTTAACATATATGGAACTACTTGTTTTGTTACATTAAATACTCCTTTTAGGTTAATGTCTATTACTTTATCAAATTCATCTTGTTTCATTCTCATTAATAAATTATCTTTTGTGATACCAGCATTATTTACTAAAGTATCAATTTTACCAAAAATTTCTATTGCTTGTGTTACCATTTTTTCGCAAGAATTAAAATTTGATACATCTGCTTTTATAAAAATAGCTTTACTTCCAATTTGTTTAAATTCTTCTTCTAAATTTTTAATATCTGTATTGTCCGATACAAAGTTTATTATTATATCATATCCATTTTTTGCAAACTCTTTTGCAATTTCTTTTCCAATTCCTCTTGTACCACCAGTAATTAGTGCTACTTTTCTTTCATCCATATTTTTCTTCCTTTCTTATTTAAGAATTTCTAAAGCTTGTGTTAATGTTGGTATATCACAAATATTCATTATGTTCTTCTGTTTATCTTCTTTTTTTACAAAACCCGATAATGCTTTTCCTGGTCCTACTTCTATATAAGTATCAATTTCATTTTCTTGCATTTTAGCAATTGTTTTATCAAATCGAACTGGACTTACCATATGATTTTGTAATATTTCTTTTATATTATCATTTTCATTGTAAAAATTTCCATCTATATTTTTAATTACTGGAATAGTTCCTACTTTGAAACTTACTTTTTCTAATTCTTTTGCAAACTTTTCTTTTGCTTTACTTAGTTTTTCTGTATGAAATGGTCCACTTGTTTTTAACATAACAAGTTTTTTTGCTCCTTTTTCTTGCAATTCTTTTTTTGCAAGTTCAATTGCTTGCTTTGTTCCTGAAATAACAGTTTGACTAGAATAATTATAGTTTGCTGGAACTACAAATTGACCTATCTTTTTTAAGTTTTTACAAACTTCTTCAATCTTTCCGACTTTCTAATCCCATTACTGCAACCATTTCAAATGGTTCATTTGGAATTTCATGTCCGCATATAATATCCACGTTTTTGAATTAGTTTTATTCCTTCTTCAAAATTAATATAACCACTATATATTAAAGCAGTATATTCCCCTAAACTAAGTCCTGTACAAATATTAGGTGTTATACCATTTTTGTTTAATACTTCTAATATTGCAAGTGATGTTACTAATATTGCAATTTGTGCATTCTGCGTTTTGTTTAGTTCTTCTTGTTGTGATATAAAGCAAAGTTTTGCAATATCTTTTGATAAAATTGTACTTGCTTTTTCATAAACATTTCTTGCTTCTTGATATGTATCATAAATATCTTTTCCCATTCCAACTATTTGGGATCCTTGCCCTGGAAATAGAAATGCAATTTTCATACTTTTCCTCCAAACTAATTGTAAATTTTTTACTTTTTAATTTATATATCATTTTATAGTTTTTATCTATTAGTCTGACTGGTCAGGTTTCAAGTATTTTTAATACATATCTAAAGAGGAAGAAAACCTATGTAGGCTTACTCCCTCTTTAATTAATAGATTCTCTTACTTTTTTATTTTACACATCTATTATTTTTTCTAATTCTTGTATTAATTCTATAATAATGTCTTCTTTATTATATTCTTTCCCATATTCTTTTTTTAAAGATGTAGCAAGACTTTTTATTTCCTTTTCAAATTTGGTTTGATTCACATTAAATCCAATTCCAATTAGCAAATACTTTACATTTCCTTTATATGTTGATGATTGTGTTAAAATACCACTTATCTTTTTTCCATTTAATAATAAATCATTTGGAACTTTTATTTCTAATAAAATACCATATAATTTTTTAATAGCATTTTTTATTGCTTGTGCTATTTTTATAGTTAATCCATCTAGCTTACTAATATTACAATTAGGATATAATACTATTGTTAGTGTAATATTATCATTACTGTTTGTATACCATGACCTACCTTTTGTTCCTATTCCTTCTGTTTGATAATTAGTAATAATAATTGTTCCATTTGTTATGTCATTTGTCCTAATTTTTCTTTTTGCTTCTTTTTGTGTTGAATCTAGCACATCATAATATACTATCTCTTTTCCTAATACCTTTGTATTAGCTTTTTTTATTTTTTCAATATTCATAATATTTATTAAATTTCCTTTTTAATTTTTTTTATTTTACTTCTATATTTTATTTTTTTCAACAATTTATCAAAAATTATATGTATATTGTTCATATAACATAGACTTCTAATATTAAGATTTTCTTAATTGACAGAATAAAATACTAAATTTATAATAAATTAAATGATAGGAGAGTTTTATTATGAATGAACATCAAGAAGAAATAATTTTAAATCAAACTTTAGAAAAACAAGTAGAAAAATCAAGAAATAAAAAATTTACTATATTTAATTTTGTTCTTATTTTGGGTATTTTCGTTGGACTACTAGGCTATATGTTTGTTGTTGATGGAATAAATAACATTTTACTAGTATTAAAATCTGTTAACTATTTTTGGGTATTTTTAGGGCTTATTTGTATGTTTCTTTCTTGGATTAGTGAAGCATTATGTCTTCATATTCCAATTACTAAAATATATCCAAATCAAAAGTTTCGTAACTCTTTTCGTATTATGATGATTGGTCAATTATTTAATAACATTACTCCATTTTGTTCTGGTGGGCAACCGATGCAAGCATATTATATGTATAAAGATGGAAAAAGAATAAGTGATTGTTTTTCTATTTTTTCTATGAAATTTGTTATTTCACAAATAGCTCTTGTTACTTTTACTTTAATTGTTACAATATTTCAATGGAACTATTTTAAATCACTTATGGATAATTTTCTTATTCTTGCTATTGTTGGTTTTTTAGTTAATATTATAGCTATTGTTTTTATTTTTATCGTTGGAATTAATCAAAAACTAGCTATTCATATTTTAACCCCTATTTTAAAGTTTTTAGCTAAACTTCATCTTTTAAAAGATGTTGAGAAAAGAATTGAGAAATTAACGAATAGTTTTAAGAATTTTAATTATCAATTTAATGAAATGAGAAAAGAAAAAAGAGTCATTTTACAAATGTTTCTTGCAGCTACTATACAATCTTTATTTTATTATGCAATTACTTATATGGTTTATCGTGCTTTTGGAAATAGTGGTGTCAGTTTATTTACTATTATTCCAGCACAAGCATTTCTATTAATGCTTATGACTTTTATACCAACACCTGGTTCTGGTGGTGGTGCAGAAGGTGGTTTTTTACTAATATTTAATTCTATTTTCCGTGAAGGTACTATTAATATCTCTATTTTATTTTGGAGAATGTATACATTTTACTTACCAATTATTATTGGTGCATTATTCTTAATTCCATTAAAGAAAAGGAAGAAATTTTTTTGATATAAAAGAAGATATAGATCAAAATTCTATATCTTTTATTTTTGTAAAGCATGTTATTATTTATAGTATATTTTCTCTTAATAAATAAAAATTAATTATTTTAAACTTCTTGTTGTTTTTCTATGTTAAAGTGCTTTGTACTTTCTAATAATTCTATTCGTTTTACTGAATCTTTATAAATATTAAATTCTTGATAAAATTTCATTAATTTAGGATATTCATCTTTTTCACATTTAGGTAATATTGTGTTTTTTGTATCATATTTTATTTGTCTATTTCCATACCAACATAAATATATTTTGTTAATATATTCTTTAGGTACTCTTTTTAAAACTTCTATAAAATCACTATGTGAAACTGGAGAATATTCTCCAGCCTCATATAATTTGTATAATAAAGTATACGGTTTTATATTAATTGGAAATAAATCTACTTTATCAATATTGTTTTTAAAACACCATTCAATACTTTGTATAGTATCTTTTATTTGTTCTTTTGTATTTAAGAATGGTAATCCAAAAACAACATTAGCTTCTGCTCCAAATCCAAATGATTTTATTAGATTCACTCTTTTTGCAAATTCCTTATTATCTATATACTTATTTAAACAATTTTCTCTAACTTCTTTATTAGAACTTTCTAATCCTAATTCAATTACCACTTCTTTATCTTTTAAATTTCGTTTTATTAATTCTAATATTGAAGCATTTACACTTAAATAATGTGTCTCAAATATTATTACTTTTGTATCTATTTTTGATAGTTCATTTAATAATATAATCATATTTTCCATTGGCATTTCTTGTGCATCTAAAATGCTTCCAAGACTATTTAATAATATTACATTTGGTACTTTTTCTAAACTACCAAATATTTCTTTTATAATTTCTGCTATGTCTGTTTTCGTTAAATTTTCTTTCCTAGTTTTTCCATAATCACATATTATACAGCTTCCATTTTTGCTACATCTACAACCAGTACTAAAAAAACATATTTGTAATACTTTTCCATCAAAGAAAGTATCATATTTCTTGTTGGTAAATCCTTTCTTTTTCTTTTCTTCAATATGAATTCCGTATTAGTTCTTTATTTAAAAAACTTATTTTCCTTGAAAATTTTATGTTATCTAAAAAATTATTTTCATTGTTCTCATTCATATACTTATAATTCCTTTGTTATAGTGATTAATTTTTAACTGTTCTTAATTATAACATATATGAAGAAATGTATCAAATATATACGTAACAGTGGCATTTAAGATTAGAATATTTAAAAAATCATAAGTATGCAGAATATATAATAATGTTTATGAACAAAACTTTAAGAAAACATATTGTTGAAACTGACAAACAAGCTAAACAATTTATTGTTAATCAATATAGTAGATCAGAGATTTATTGATACACCGCTCTATGTAATTTTATAAATTATCTTTTATTTCTGGGAATATATTATATAAATTATAACCTAATAAACTATCAAAGTATTCTTTTAATTTATATGTTTCTTTTATATGATATTGAGTATTTGAATAAGCTCCTCTCCTAATCATAATATCTATTAACCTTTTATCTATTGTAAATACTTTTCCACCTTGAGGACACATTAAATCACATAAGTTTATTAATTTTTCTTCTATTGTGTATTTATGTGTTTTTACAAACTCTGCTATAGAAGGTTTATCTTGTGGGTTTTGAAGTCCTCCAGCTGTACAAATAATGTCGTTATTTAAATATGAATGTGTTATACATATATTGCAATATTCCTCATCATATCCTTTATCTTTTAGATATTTGTATCCACCTCTCTCATGTCCATGAGACTCTCCATTGTATTTGCCAATATCATGAACATATCCTAATGTTATTGTTTTATCAATATCTACATTATACCCTTTTTGAGTTAAAGCTTTAGCAATTTCTCCTGCTGTATCTCCTACACAAATACAATGGTCTATCCATCTATCACTTTTTGTTTTTCCTCTATAATGTTCTATCATTTGTAATGCTAATTCTTTTGTCAATTTCATATATTTCTCCTTACATTTCATATTCTTTTATTTCGCAATTTTTTTGCCCACTTATTTTTAGAAGCATTCCGTCTTTTGGCATTTCTTGAAAATAAAATTGTATAGTTCTTGCAATAGCACCATGAGTAACTAACAATATGACTTGCTTTTAGTGCCTGATTTATTCCTTCTTCAATAATATCTTCATCATATCTTCCATTATATTTTTTCTCAACATTACACTTTGTTAATCAATGTATAATTACATATAATTTCATTTTGTTTTTTTCCTCCTTATATCATTTTGCCATAGTGTATAAATTCCTGTAACTAATAAGATAAAATCTCCTAATACCATAAACCAACTATTATAATAAATATAGTATGATCCATACAATATTCCTGTTGTTATCCCAGATACTCTAACTAATTTCATATTTGATTGCCATAGGCAATATGTTCTAATTATAGAACCAATAGTTGGCAATAATGAAATATATCCATTCCAAGTTAATATACAATTAATTATAATAATACTCTCAAAAAATAATAAAATTAATAAATAAATTTTCTTATTAAATTTTGATTTATTTATAAACAAAAATGTTCTAATAAAATTTATTACACTTAAAATTGCTCCTGTATATGCATAAATAATAAAATCATAAATTGTTTCAAATAAACAGTTTATCGATTGAACTATTAAAGACTTTTTTCGTTCTTTTATACAAATGCTTACTATTAATGCTACAAATGCTAATATGCTAAAAATCATTTTTATTCTCCTAATTTTTTAAACAAATCTTTGTATATTCTATCAACATTCAAATAATTAACTATTGTTATTTTATGATTATTTGTTGTTAATTCATAAGATGTATCATCATTGATATTTGGGCAACTAACTTCATTAGTTTCAAACCATTCTTTGTTAATCATATAAGCTATAACACTAATATCCCAAATAATTCTTCTTTCTTGAATACCATGTACACCATCATTATAAAATCTTTGGCATAAGTAGTCGCATAATTCACTTTTTCCTTTTAGGAAATGTTCTAGTTCATATATTGATGTTCTTAAATTTGATGCTACATTTTTACAAGGTATAATGGTTAATTTTACTTTTGATTCAAATACAGTTCTTATAGCTTGTACATCTTGTTTAAAATTAAATTCTTTATTATCTTTACTTAAAAAGCTATGTCCTCCAAGCCAAACAACTTCAATCTTATCTATTATTTTAGGCTCTTTGTTTATGGCAATAGCTATATTTGTTATTGCTCCTATTGCTAAAATATAAGTTTTATCATTCTTATTTGCAATTTCTATAATTTTATTTACTCCATCATTTTCTTCATTATAGCCGTTTACTACATAGTCTGTTGAACCCTTAAATACTTTATCAGTCCAGTTAAAATTTAACCAATTACATATTTTAATGATTTCATCATAACTTTTATATGTTCCTTCTTCGATTGATATATTATTATCATGATGATATGGTGCCACTGTAATTGCTTCGATATTGAATTTATCTTGTGATTTTAATAAATAAGATAATGCAAATTGGTCATCACATTCGTTATATATATCTGTATCTAAAATAACATTTACTTTTTGATTATCTTCCTTTTTATTTAATTTCGATATTCTTTCATATATTTCTTTCCATTTTGAAACTCTATCTAATGTTTGCTCTTTTTGATTATATCTTGTATTCATTGTATAAACTTTAATACCATTATTTGTTAAATCTAAACTTATTCTTGTACTATCTTCAATCATTAAGTCAATATTATTTTCTAAACATACTACTGTTTTTGCATGTTTGTCATAGGCATCTGTAAATATTAATTTATCATAGACAATATCATATTTATTTAACCACTCTTTTGTTAATTCATGAGGATTTACATACTCTCCATTATTTCTTCCAGTTATAATATATATTTGGTGTCTATCTTCTTTTAATTTTTTAATGTAATAAGATGAATCTTCTATTGGTTTTAGTTTTCTTGCAAAATTTTCAATATTTGAACTATAAAAACTTTTTTCTTCTTCATCTGTCCAGTCAAACATTCCTTTTCTTAAAGATTCTGGATTTTCATTTATAATTCCTGTATTTCTTAGCTCTTTATCATGTTTTAAATATTCTTTTAATAATGTATCATCAAAATTAGATATGCAATTATCTATATCAATACCTATTCTCACTTTTTTCTCCTTATCTTCATTTTACTAAAAGCATATTATCATAAAAAATGTCTATTTTCAACAAACTTTGGCTAAAAAATGCTAAATTTCTTGACTGTACACACAATTCATGCTATATATTATGTGTATTCTAATTATGAATACAAGAATATTGATTTGCCTTAATTATACTAGTTATAATTTAAAACAAATAGACAATAAAAAAACACATCTGTAACTTGACGGTTGATGTGTTTTTTACATATTTTTATTATAGTCAAAATTTTTCAAAGTATCAAACAAAATATAAGAATTATTTTTTCTAAAGTAGTAGTGAATTAATATAGCTTAAATTTTTATAATGTTTTATAAACTTTTATAAAGTTTTATAGCGTGGAGTAGACGTTATAGTTATCTACATTTTTTCCCTTAACGATTGATACAAATTATTATCTATCACTTAATGACCAGTCTCGTATAACTCTTTTAGCAGTTTCTCCATAATATCCTTCATTAATTTTATCACCAGTTACTCTAATTTTTTGGAAAAAGCTATGTTGTGCCAATTCATCTTCATTTACATTTGCTTTTTCTTGCTGTTCAATACGATAAATAGCATAATTTATATATTTTTTTATATCCTTGCGTTTATATTTATTTTTACCATTCTGTTGTTCTGTTAGTATTTGGGCAATTTGGTCTAAAAGAGTAATATGTTTACTATTGATGCTTTGCATATCTACTAAAAGTTGAGCTCTTTCAAATTCTACTATATTATGTTTTAATTCTTTCTTTATCTGGTTTCTTTTTATAAGTCTATATTTAGGTGTTTCAGTTAACTCTGACTCTGATTCTTCTTTGTTTCTTTTAGCATTTTGTAAGTTATCTCGTTTTTCTTCTATTCTCATAGCTTGTCCTTTTTTTAAATTTTCAATTTCTTCTAGTATAAACTCACTAACTTCTTCACGTTCAAATTCATGTTCATCATTTAACGAAATACCACCAATGTTCATTCCTCCGTAGTTCATATTTCCAATTCGTACTCCTCCAACATTATATCCACCAACATAAAACATAGTATCATCATCTTCTTTAGCTATAATCATTGATTTAATTAGGTTTAATCTATCAATATACAACATTCTTTATTAACCTCTCTTTTAATATTTATTTCATTATTTAAAGTTCTGTACTTGCAATATTACTTTATATTATATATTAATTTTACATAAATTGCAATATCTAACTTTGTCTATATCCGTTTTCTATTGCCTCTAATTAAAATCTTGTTCTATTCTTTTTCTCGTATTAATTTTCTTCGTAGCACATGACTTTTACCTTGTCACAACTCCTAATCCCTATATGTTATGACGTACCATCATAACATAGGGGCTCTATGAGGCAATAAATTTTGTGCAAACAAAAAAATCAACCATTTTACTGATTGATTTTCATATCTATCTGTTCTATAAAGTTCGAACAGATACGTCGTTGGAGCGTTTTAAGAGGTTATTTGCAAAAAATATGCCTATTTTTAATAGTGTTCCTCCCACTTTTTGCTTAAAAAAATAATTGACTCATCAACTGTTGAAATTAGTATAACATATAATTTCATATTTGTAATTAAAATATTGAAAAATTTTATAATTGACATAAAATTGACTTTTGGTTAGAAATTTGGTAAAATATAGATAGTTAAAATTTGTAAACCTAAAAAGTTTTTGTTTTAATTCTTGGAGGGTTTACCCTCTGAGATACTATCAAGGAGGAATAGAAAATGACTGAAAACACAATAATAACAACTTCAATGGAACAACAGTTACTTTCAAAAGAAGCAATAAGTTTACCACCTAAAGAACGGTTATGCTTATTGATAAAAGCTAAAAGCTATCCCATAGTAAGAAAAAGTACATCAGCCAAAGGACAGATAGAAGAGATGATTGATTTCTATAGCTTCTGCTGTTTTATGTTGGGGCAGTATTTTCCAAATGAGCAAGCTACAAATAATTTTCTTTTGCTAAATTTTCTTATTTCAAAAGAAGATTCAAATACTCCTATAACTAATAAATTAGCAGAGGCATTTAGACTGCTAAGTAGCTATGAGGATTTGGAAAATAAGATAACTGCCATTCAGATGTTATTTTTTCAATACCAATCAGCCTTTCCAGATATATATCAGCTTTATAACTTGGATGATTTAGCAAATGAAAAAGTGTCTGATATAATCCAAGACGCAAAAGAGCTAATCGATTATGAGCCATCATACATTGAAAGACTGATGGAAAGGTGGGGGCTATCTTAAAGCAATGAAAATCATTTGGAAAATTGATTTCCAACTGATTTTCATTGTTAGTATAATTTAAATTTTCTTCAATATTTTATAAAGGGCTTGGGACTTAGTCCCAAATTGCGAATTTTGACTAGGGAGGAAAAATTCAGTGCTTGTTAGGAAATATATAGTAGTAAAAAAATTGTACTTATCCCGAATTTTTCCTCTAAAATCTTCATTTTTAATTACAAATTACTGCACCAATTTTATAATTGCCTTTTTTAGATTTTGAAAATTTCTTATCAGTTTTTAAAGCAACTAATCTAATCAATTTTTATTTTTCTTTGTTTAATATTATTTCAATTTCTTCTTTATTTTCATTCATATTTTTTGAAAATAATTCATAAAATTCTATTTCAGATTCTTTATTAAGTCTTTCAATATAATTATCTAATTGTTGTTGATTTATATTAACACTTGTCCTAATTCCTTTTTCTTCTTCGTTTACTTCAACAGGTACAAAAACATCTGCTATTCCTAATGCAAAAAATTTTGTTAGTTGTTCAATATAACTACTTCTAAAATTTATTTTATCAATATAAAATTCTCCGTTTCTTGTTCTTCAATAATGTCATAGACTCAATAAATTTTGAAATAAATTCTTGCTTTTCTTCTTTCGATTTTCTATTCCATTCTTGTTTTAAATTTTCATTTAATTTGTTATCTTTTATTAGTTTTTCATATTTTTTCATTTCTAAAATATTATTTTCTTTTTTTAGAAGTTTTTTTCAAAAAAGACTTAACTTTTGATATTTGGTCTTCCTTTTTCAATATAAAGGCGACAAAAAAATCAACCTTTACAGTTGATTTAGAAATCGTTTCGTCTGGTGCGACGATTTTACTTAGGTGGAGCGGGTAGAGGGAATCGAACCCTCGCTATCAGGTCGGAAGCATGACATTCTACCACTAAATTATACCCGCATAACTTTATTTAATTATAAAAGATTTGTATAATTTTTGCAAGCATATATTGCTTAAAATATAATAAAAAATCGTAGTTTATTGATATTTAATATTTCTACGATTTTTTATTTTGGCTGGGCTGGCTAGATTCGAACTAGCGCATGCCAGAGTCAAAGTCTGGTGCCTTACCGCTTGGCTACAGCCCAATGTAATTATTTAGTTAATCCTATTAGTAAATTTATGGGGTGGAAGATGGGACTCGAACCCACGATCTCCAGTGCCACAAACTGGCGCGTTAACCAACTACGCCACATCCACCATAGACTTGCACTGTTACTTATGGTTTGTAACAGTGCAATTAATATTTTACCTAAATTCTATTCATTTGTCAATATTTTTTTATATTTAATCATAATTTTTTTATTACTACTATATTTTCATTGTATTTTAAGATTCTCTAGCCCAAATAATAAGTCTTCCTTTACTATCATCTGTACAAGTTGTTAGCGAAATTTCTCTTTTTCCACCTGTATCTCTTGTTAGATAATCACCATCTGTTGGAGATGTAGTATATATATTATAAATAGTATATGCTATTTTTCTTCCTGTATTATCTGTTATATATATAATATCTCCTTTTTCAAGTCTTTTATTTCTTCCAAAAAAAGCTCCATTACGATAGTTATGTCCTGAAATTGTAGTATTCCCTATTTCATTTAATCCTGGTCCATAATAATAAGCAACTGATGTTTCTAAAGATTTT
>CANAQC010000019.1 GCA_947363765.1 uncultured Clostridium sp.
TCTTTCAATATTTCATTTTCAATTTACATGTGACATATCTATTTTAAACCTATATGATTTATTTTTATGTATTACCAATAAAAATATTAGCTACTATTAAAGAGAGATGAAAGTCAATAAGAAAAAATATGAAGTCCTTTTTAAATTTGTATATAGCTTTTGACTTTAATCCAATAAGCATTTTTTATCTTTTTGTAGTTTATGAACATTTTTTATATAAAATCATATAAGAAGCGGTCGCAAATATTTAAAAATCCGCTTCTTTTCTATTCGTTTTTTATATTGTTTTTTCATAGCCTAAAAAAATCCGTCACTTTTTAAAACAAAAACAAAAAATAGCAAGTTTTGTATTCCTTGCTATCCTTATGTTTTACTCTATAAAAGAGTGGTCGAGGTGACAGGGATCGAACCTGCGACCTCATGGTCCCAAACCACGCGCGCTACCAACTGCGCTACACCTCGAAATTATTTATATAGAAATAAACTGCTTATATAATATAGCATAAAAATATAATCTTTGCAATATATTTTATAAATTTTCTTAATTTACTTGAAATCCACTAAGAAAACAAGTATAATATGAGTGTTAAATATGTACCCGTAGTTTAGCTGGATAGAATGGCAGGCTACGAAACCAATGCTCAATTTGTTACAACAACTGTGGTAGGGTAGAGTTTGGAGGTTTTGTTTGAAGGATGCCCCCAAGTCTGCCCCCAGATACCTAATTTACAAAACTTAAAAATTACATTGAAAATTCCACAAAAATATTTTATAATAATTATATATGCGGCTATAGTTTAATTGGATAGAATGCAAGCCTACGAAGTTTGAGATTTGGGGGTTCGAGTCCCTCTAGCCGCACCAAATTAGGTATCTATAATCATATTTTAAGCACTTATTCTCATAGGTGCTTTTATTTTTTTTCGTACTAACTTCTTACCAGTATATCCTATTTTTTTCTTTTCTTCAGGTTTAGGTTTATTGTCATCATTTGATTCATTAAATATATTATCATGTGCTTTTTCAAATTCTTCCTTCTTTCTTTTATCAGAAATAAAGATATAGTAAAAATCAGTAGTTTCAAAATCAGCGTGTCCCATTATTTCCCTTAATACTTCTTTATCCATACCTTTTTCACTCATTAAAGTAGCAAAAGAGTGTCTAAAACCATATACAGTCATATGTTCTAAATTATATTTTTTTATAATAGATTTTAGTTTTTTATCAAGTCTTTCAGGTAAATATGGTGTACCAATGGTATTCAAAAATACATGTTCCTTAGTAGGATCAAATTTTTTATGCTCTTTTTCTCTTAATGCCTTTCTTTCATTATAGATATCTTGTAGCATTTTCTTTAATCTACTACTCATTGGAATTTCTCTATAACTTTCATCAGTTTTTAGGTCATCATCTATATATTCATGACCAATAATATTAAATTCATAATCATAAATAGTAGTATCTTTATGAGCATTTCCTACATAAATCATATCTTTATCAAATAAAAGATTTGATAATAATAAGCCACAACCTTCCTCAGGACGCATACCAGTTTGCAATAGTGTAGCAAATAACTTACAAAAATTTCTGCCATCTTTCTCTAATATATCTAGCCATATTGGTTGTCTATCAGCTGGTAAATAAACTAATTTAGTCTTTTTTGATCTCTTTTTCTTAGGAAATTTTAAATCAAAATCAGGAATTTCCTTAATTAACTTTTTATCTTTTGCATATTTTAATATTTGTCTTATCATTAAGAAAATATCTTTTGCTGCACGAGGATAAACTTTGCGTACTTCTGAAACATAGGTTTCTACTATTTCTTTTGTTATTTCTGGTACAGTATATTGTGAAAAATTTGGTTTTATATGTTTTTTTAATGTATAAGCATATGTGTCTATTGTTTTTGGACTAAGTCTTTTACCATTACTGGGATTTACATAGTCTTTTTTATAGTTAAGCCATATTACAGCAAAATCACCAAAATTTATACAAGAATTTATACCATGATGTAATATAACATCTTCTTTTGCTTCTCTATATTCTGCAAAGTCTTTAAGGTTTTTCTCGCACTCATCTGAAAATAGACTTTCTTCAACTACTTCAAAATTTTGTTTAAGTAAATATGTATCGATAATTAACTGTGCTAATCTTTTTCTTGCAAGTTCTTCTGTCAGTCCTGATCTTGATAAACGAGGGTTTTTATCTACTCCTTTCATTGTTTGTTTTAGTTCTAATCTAATTCTTGCTTCAAAACTATTACCTCTTTGTCTAACAGTAACAGTACCTTTTTCTGCTTTTTCAGAGTTCTTGGTTTTAATATCTCTTCCATTATTTATTTTTTCCATTCTATTTATAAACTCCTTTCAAATGGTCTAAAATAAATATGAAAAAAGATTTATTATAAAACTATTAGTATAATTATATAATAAATCTTATTTATAAATCAATACTGAAGAAATTTAATATTTTCCGTATGTACCATAGTTATTATCAAACCATTCTTGCAATTTTGCTCCGTTAATTATTATTTTTCTTTTGAAACGAATAGCAGGAAATCCAGGAACAGTTACAAGTTTTAACATTAAATTCCTTCCTATTCCTAATTGTTTTCTTGCTTCATCTACACTAATTCCAAATTTAATAATGTCAAATTTATCTTTTTCATTCATTAGAAACATCACTTCCATCTTTTAAGGATTTCAGTTTATTCGATGCTTGTAACTGTGAATTAGCTATATTTAATACAATATTTCTAGGATATAACTTAAAGGTTTGTTTCATTTCAATTCCTAAATTTTCAGGACTAATACTACTAGTGTATTTTGAACTTTGCATATAATTTAATGCAATTTGTGCATAAGCAATAGCTTCTTTTTTATTCATCAGATGCACCTCCTACATAATGTTCAAATAATTCAACAACATTGTCCCATTTTATTAGTGAATCGTTAGTTAGTCGTACTTCACACTTTTCAATATAGGTAAAGTCTTTTTTAGATCTGATTGAAATTACTAAACTTTTGCTATTGTTAGCACAATATTCAATTTCTGCAAATACTTCATCTTGTTTTTCATTTAATGAATCGGCCAATTTTAAGATTTTTAATAGTTTTTCTTCCATAGCGTTCTACCTTTCTTTAATATATTTTGGTACATCATAAGAACGACCTAACCTAGAATCGAACTCATAACGCTTTTTGGAAGGGTTATATTTATAAGCACTATAATTCCATTTTCGATAATTTTCATCACTTAAATGTCTTGATTTTGATAATTCTTTGGTTGCTTCTTCATGTTGTGTTTTAACAAACAAGTAATTATCTTCTATTCTTTGTTTTTCTCTTTTGTTCTTTGCAAACTTATTTTGAGCAGTTTTCCTTTTATCTTTTGAGATACTTCTTCGATACTCTTTTTCTTTACTATATCTAATATCTTGTTTAATAACTTTGGTTATATATGCAGAAGATGTATTTTCTATATTTGCAATTTCATTTACTGCTAAATGTTCTAAGTAAAAAAGAGCAATAATATTTTCTTTTGACATATTTAGACCGCCTTAGGTTAATTTTTTGTCGACACTTTTTGAGTATGACGAGACTATTAGAAATTTACTTAATTTCTAATTCTTCCATCTTTTTTTTAAATGCTTCTTGTCTTTGCTTTTTGATTTTTAACTCTTTGTGTAGCTTATATTTAAGTTTTATTTTTGGTAAAATGATGTCAAAGAAAAATATGACTACAACAAAAGCAATTCCTAACAATACAAATCTTAAAAACATCTGATATTCTCCTTTCATAAAATTAAGAAAAGACAGATAAGAGCATGTCCCATCTGTCTTTTATCTAATATAGTGCTTCCTTTTAAGTTGCCCTTCATTATATATACATGGAGCAAGTCAGGATTTTTCTACCCAAAATTTCAAAATTTATAATTTTTTATTCCTTCAATCAGTTTTAATATGATGTATTGGTATCTATCTTCATCTCCAAAACTGTACTTTTTTATAATATTTTTCTTTTGTTCTATAATTTCTAGCATAGCCATTTCATTACCACTTTTTGCTAATATTCCTAATTTATATAAATTTTTATTATTCATCTCTTAAATCCTCCTTTAAGTATTTTTTTAATTTATCAATGGCCCTTAGTTTTATTCTACTAACTGATTTTGAGCATATTTCTAAAATCTTTCCTGCTTCATCTTGTGATAAATCTTCTTGAAAAAGCAAAAAAATCACCGACTGCTCGATAGCAGACAGTGATTTCATAGCATTTTTTAATTCTAATGTGTTGGTAATATTATCAATAGTGGAAAAAGCACCGTTAAGCATAGTAATTCCCTGTAAAAAAACTGAATAGTCCTCATCATCAACAATAGTTCTCTCTTTATTAGATAAACTAATTTGTTTTCTAAAATAATCTTTTGAAGATAATATAATAGTTTTATTTAGGTAACTATCAAACCTTTCTTCGTTAAAGTCATTTTTGTTTTCCATAAATGTTCCTCCCAAATCTTACATTTGGGCTTAACATCCCTAGTTAAGTGGAACATAGTAAAAAAACAAAACCTCCTTCCATCTCAGAATTTTCATTTTTATATAAAATTAGGGCGTAATAGTCCTATTCTAACTTAAATCAGTTATCTTAAGTATTTCTTACATACATCTTTTGTATATATGCTCTACTCAAAACAGGTATATTAAGCCCTGCCAAGAGTATACAGAAGTTAAAACGAAAAATTTGTCGAAAGTGGAAAGTAAATTTGTCGAAAAAACATAATTTGGAAGTATAAAAAAACTTATAATGCTTAAAAATAGCAAGATAACAAAAAACAACATACTTTGACAAAGTATATAATTTTAGAGTAACAAAGTATGTAATGTTTGTAAAAAAGAATGTAAAATATACATATGTATAGTACATTACTTGTAGGAGGTTTGAAAATGGCACTTGATAAGATAGTAATAGGAGCAAGAATAAGGAAAATTAGAGAAGAAATTTTTGAAGAATCACGTGAACAGTTTGGAAAAAGGTGTGATTTAACAGAAAGACATATTCGGACAAATAGAACGTGGGGATTTCTTAATTAGTCTAAATTCACTAGATAACATAGTTTCTGCGACTGGAATAGATGCAGATTACATTTTGTATGGAAAAGGCGAAAATAGTAAACTACAAGTAAGAGAAACTCTAATTGATATTATTGATAAAAGCGATAAAGAAGAACTAAAGATGTACTATAAATGTATTTCAACAATTAGAAGTTATGTAACAAAAAAAGATAAAAAATATGGGATAACAATTTGAATATTGTTATCTTTTGTGTTATAGTATGAGAGAAATAACAATATGAAATGGAGAAATAAAATGAACTTAAAAGTAGATTTAACAACAAAACAACAAGAATTGTTGCAACAATTAAATATAACAATAGAAAATAAGGACTATTCAAATGAAGAAATAAGACAATATGAAAATATAATTACTAGCCATATAATGAATAAAAGCAGTAAAAATGGTGATTTGTCAAAAGAGATTTCTAAATATGGTGAAATAGTAAATAAATTGATGAAAGGTGAATGTTAATCATTCACACAAGTTGTCGATGAGATTAAAATTTTAAGAGGAGATGTGTTTTATGAAAAAGAAAGTAATAATAGTAATGGTAATTGTAGTTTTATTGATTTTATTAGTGCCAATTCCCATGCACTTGAGTGATGGTGGAACTGTTGAGTATAAAGCACTATTATATAAAATATCAAAAGTTCATAAATTAACTGGAGATTTAGAAAAAATGTATGAAGATGGAATTATCATTGAAATATTAGGTATGGAGATTTTTAATAATGTAAAATAAAATTACAATTATATAATATAACGAAAAAATAACAGGAATAAACTAACCTGTTATTTCTTTATGTTTATTGCAGATTTTTGGAAGGAAATCCGATTTACACAACTTTTACGATAGGCTCGATTTTAGATGTTTTTGTATTCTCTTTATAGAGTTTTTATGAATTATTTTTATTTCTTTAAAATTAAAATTCTGAATAAACATAGTGTCTCTAATTAGGTTTTTTATTACAAATTCATTTAATCCAAAAAAATCGAAAAAAGCGACTTTAAAAACTAATTCAATGTAATGTTCATTGCTACTGTCTAAATTTTCTAGAATGATTTGTTTACATATATCATTAAATAAATTTTTTCCATGTTTTTTCTTGAAAAGTTCACTAAAATTCATATTAAAAAAATCCATAAGATCACTCCCTATTTACATATAATATATCACAAAATTAGTATTACTATAATTTTTTACTCTATATATTTATATAGAGTATTAACTACTTTGTTGATAAAGCAATTAGCATTAGACTAATACCATCAGATATACCATTCCTATAAAACAATCGATTTTCTCTACTAGAATTTTCTAAAATACTTTTTTCTTTTTGTTTAAGAAGAGTTTGCAACATACTTCTACTCTTTGGATGCACTCTCTTGTTAATGAAGTTGTTTATATTATTATCTGTCATCTCTATTTTTGTGTCAAGAGTTTCTAACACTTCATCGTTTACTGAAAATAGGTCATTATCTACTTACTTATCAAACAAAAAATCAACAATGTCTTTCTTTGGCATAGTTATATTCTCCTTTCTTTTTTACTTACATTTTTCTATTGTATAAAAATTATTTTCAAAAGGGAACGTTGAAGTAAAATTTTTTAAAAAATTTTTAGAAATTCCATACTTAAAAGTTATAAAAATGTTGAAAAATCAATCAAAAAACTTTTTGTGATGTGCTTATTGAAATCGAATGAGAAACTAGGTAAAATATAAGTGTGTATAAAGATTATGTTATAGATTTTTCTATAACTACCCACAAAACATTTGTGGCATAGCTATTAAATTTAGTTAATAGCAGTATATCTACATTTTATATGTAGCATAAAATTGGGTTTTAGGACAATTAAATATATAGATTATTTGTTGAGCCTTAAATTAGAAGAAAGTAAGAAAATTTAAGTAATCCCCCTATTGCTTAAAATAAACTTACTTTCTCTTTTTTTACCCCAAAATAAAGGAAAGGAGGATTATCAAAGAAATCTTTTACACAAAAATATTGGAAGGAGATTTTATAATGGAAAATGGTTTTAGTTTTGAACTATATGAAATGGTATTTAATAACTGTTTTATTCATAGTTCAAGGTACAAAAATGGGAATTTACAACTTAGTCTATTCGGAAATGATCCAGAGACAAATGAAACAGCACATTTTGCTGATATAACATTGAATCATAATAAAATTCTAAGGGAAAATGAAATTGTAGTAGATTGCAAATTCAAACCTACTTTAATACCACAATTATTAGAACTAGGTATTTTGAAAAAACAAGTTGGTATTTACGTTAAAAATGCTATGATATACCCTATTTATACTGTTGATTTAACTAAAATAATTCAAAAACAATATTGTATGCACAAATTAGTTGCTGCATAAAAGAAAGGAAGATTAAAATGAATCAAACAAGATATGCAAATTTACCAGTAATTGGTAGAGTGCAACATGGTGAGCAAGTTCCTACCAATAATGGTGGAACAAGAGCAAAAGAATTAGGTCATTTTATTGCAAAAATACAACAAGAATACATGCAAAGGTACTTACAGGAATTTGATAAACAATATAAAGGAAAAAAGTATATTGAAATAGAGTTTTGCAATGATGAGCCTTTAACAAAAAAGTATGTGAGATATAACCAAAGTGGCGAAGTATGTAGTTGTTTTGAAGGTAATACTACTGCTAACCAAAAAACAAAAAATGGAGTACAACCAATAGCATGTGGACCTGAATGTCAATATAGACAAAAAAACGAACAAGGAAAGTCCGCTTGTAATAGAATTGGATGGCTAAAATTTTTCATACCATCTATTTGCAAAGATAGAATATGGCTAATGCGAATTACAGGACAAACTTCAATAAATAGATTAGATTCTTATATCAATCTGCAAAAAGCACAAGGAAATTCTCTAAAAGGTCGTTATATTTTATTTCTAAAACAAGAAGAACAAACAAGTCAGGCTACAGGTCAAAGTTTTAACAATTATATTTTAGATATCTTAAAAAAGGAAGATTTTGAATTAAGCAAACCAATTCCACAAACACAAAAAAATCCAAATGAAGTTTCCACAACAAATACCCAAAATGTGAATAACAAAGTAGAAAAACAAGAGAAAAGTGTATCTAAAACAGAAGAAACTAATGTAGTTCAAACTCCTACAAAGACTGAAGATATTAAACAAACAGAAAAGGTAGAAAAGAAAGAAGATACACCAAAGGAAAATAAAACTGCTACTAAAAAAATAACAAGAAGTAGAACTAAGAAAACAGAGCAAAAACAAGAAGTAAAATCACAAGAAACTGAAACAAATAAGACTAATAATGAGTTTGAAAACTGTTATGCCCTACTTAGAACATTTAATGAAAAATTAACAAGCAAAAACGGTGAAACTAAGGAATACTTGGTAGCTGAAGTTGCTGACATGAAAGACCAAATTTCTAATATTGTAATTAGACCAGAGGATGAAAATGAATTGCTAGAATGTGATTTAGGAACAATGATTAAGTTAGAAATAAAAGAACTAGCAAACAGAAAATTTGCAATGAAATTAGAATATTTAGAAAAGAGGCTAAAAGATATAGCAGCATAAGAAAAGCACTCTTATACTACTATTCACTGATGCTATTTGTTTTAACTTATCTTATTATACACAAATAAAAAGTAAAAGTAAATACTGAACAAAAAAAGGAGAAGATTGCCATGTTTAATCAATTCAAAAACGGTGATAAAGTTTTAGTTAGAGGTATAGGACAAAATAATAAAAAACACTACAACGGAGTAATTGCAGAAGTTATCGAGAGAGATCCATATTTCAAAGATTATCACGTACAATTTGAAGATGGTAGTGAAGATTGGCTATTACCTAAATATTTACTAAAACTTAATTAAAATGAAAGGAGCAAAGATATGATAGTTAATTATGTGAAAACTGTTGGATTTAGAAAATTCAAGAAATTATTTGAAACAGAACTTTACAATATAACTAGTATTACAGGGAAAAATAGAGCAGGAAAAAGCAATGTGTTATATGCAATTATAAATATTTTACTTGGAACTAATTTATCTGGAGATGAGAAGTCGTGTCTTATCAATAAAAAATGTGATGCTTCTTATGGAGAGTTACATTTTACAGACCAAAAAGGTATTAAACATATTTTAATTCGTGGTAAGCACAAATACGATAATAATAAAAACTTTATCAATTTAGATGGTAAAGCAGTTACTCAAAAGGATTTAATTAGTTTTTATAAGGACAAAAAATTATTTTTATCAATCATAAATCCATTATACTTTTTGACTAAAAAACCAGCAGAGCAAAAAGAATTAGTAGATAAATATTTGAATGATATTTGTCCTAATAACCTAATGGAAACTGTTTATAACAATTTAGAAAAGCAAGAACAAAAAGTATTAGAAGGAATACCAAAAGATATACCAAATTATATAACTGAAATAAATGCAGATATAAAAGCAAATGAAAACTTAATTTCTTCATTAGATGGAAAAATTGAATATGCTCAAAATATTGCTAGCGAAAAGTTACCAAAACGCAAAGTATTTGACAAAGAGGAAGAACTTTCACTTTCAGAACAAGAATTATCATACCTAAAGAATAACGATAAAATAGTTGATAAAGAGAAACAAAAACAAGTTATAGAAGAACTTGAAAGGGATATTTTGAACAAGGAAACAGAGTTTAATACATTAGAAAATGAGATGAAATCAGGTAAGAAAAAATATCTATCAATAAAAAGTGGTGAAAATTGCATTTGCCCTACTTGTAATCAAACTATACAAGACGAAAGTAAAAATATCACAGTAGCAAATATGTATAAGGAATTAGTGTCTAAATATGATAAAAGGAATTTACTAGAAACACAAATAAAAGACCAAAAATTTAAACTTGCAATGGAAAAATGTAAATATCATTCATTAGAAGGAGAATCCACTATTGAAAAAACTAAAAGAATTGCAGTTATAGAAGAAAGTATTAAACAATTAAAGTTAGAAAAGCAACAAATAGATAATTTCAATAGTGAACTGTCTGTAAAGGAGAGAAATATTAAAACTGCAAAGCAAGATATAGATAGTTTTAATAACGAAAAACTTGCTAAAAACAAACTTATTGATAACTTAACCCAAGCAAAAAAAGTGGCTCAAAAATTATATATATCATATATCGAAGAAAAAATGAAATTAGCAAAGCAGTATTTGAAAGATGTAGATATAAAGTTTTATTCTGTGCTTAAAACAACAGGAGAAATCAAAGAAGATTTTATAATAACTTACAAAAATAATACCCTAGCAGATTTATCAAGATCAGAAACAATCGCAACTGCATTAGAGTTTGCGAATATGTTTAATAAAATTAGTAAAGCAAATTTCCCTATCTTCATTGATGATTATGAATCGTGTGCAGATTATAATTTTGTTAAGGAATATGCAAAGGATGCACAGATTATTATATCAAAAGTAGAGAAAGGGAATTTTCTTAAAATTGCAGATTACAATAATATGAATAATTGCACGATAATTAAACCTGTTATTAAAGGTTATAGAACATCAAATACATATAAAAAGAATGTAGCTAAAATATTACAAGCGGCATAGTAGAAAGGACAGAGAAATCTTATTCTTATAAAATGAAAGGAAGGAAAATACATATGAAAATTAAAGTTTTATTAGTTATGCAAGATAGAGAAGTGCAAACAGTTAGAATACCAAGAAATACAAAATTTATAAAATCACTTATTGGAAATGATTTATTAAAAATAAGGCTAGACAAAAATATTATGCTTATAACAAATAAAAATGCAAATGTAACAGAGTTTAACAGAATTGTTGGAGGAAACATTATACTAGGTAACTTTATTATTGTTGCTATAAAAAATAAGCGTAGAGTATCAATGACCAAGAGAGAAATCAGAAAATATACTAATATGTTCAAATTAAGGAAGCACAAAAGGAAAATAGACATGTATAAGGATGAATACTTGGAAGAGTATTATTCAAATCAAAAAAATATGAAACAAAAAAATGCTCAAAGAAATAAAAGAGAAATCTTTAATGTAGCAGCATAAGACTTGGGTTCATTGAAGAAATATATTCAAGAGCAAAATGTAACCCTTATGCTTCAATAGGTAAAACAATAGATTATTGTCTTATTAACATAAAAGGGCTAAAAGAATATACAAATAAATTTAATTATAAATGGAGTATTTAGTACACCATAAACAGTATAAAAATTGTACTAATAAATATAGGAGGATTAAAAAATGCAAAAAATAAAATATTATACACATCCAAAAGAATCTATATTTGCAGGAATGCAAATAAGAGAAAATCCTGATGAAGCTTTTGAAAATGCAATAAAAAAAGGAATGAAAAAACCAGAAGACTGGATGTATATGTACTCAGAAAATGGTAAGGACTATTTCAAGAATTATTGGACTAGGCGTTATACTTCATACAGACAATTTAGTGTTATTGATCTTATAAAAAGTAAAATTAAAAAATATATGATTGAAAGGAGAATTTTAAAAGATGAATAAATCAATATTATTAGGAAGATTAACAAAAATACCAGAGATAAGATATTCACAAGCAACTAATACAAAAGTAGCCCTATTTACACTTGCAGTTAATAGGAGATATGTAAAACCAGGAGAAGAGAGAGAAACAGATTTCATTAACATTATTGCTTATTCGAAACTAGCAGATTTTGCAGAAAAATACTTAAATACAGGTTTACAAATATGTTTAAGTGGAAGAATACAAATAAGAAATTGGGAAGACAAAAACGGGAAAAAACGTTATGTAACAGAAGTTGTAGCAGAAGAAATAGACTTTGCAGATTCAAATAAAAAAGCTGATGAAAGTATTTTATATGAAAATATAACTAGTGATACACAATCAGTTCAAAATACAGTAAATGAAATAACATTAGAAGCAGATGATTTACCATTTTAATTGAAAGGAGATAATTTTATGAATATAAAAGAAATAAACGAAAACAATATAATATTTGATAATGGCTATAAGTTAGAGGCTTATCATAATCAAAATTGTTGCGAGCATGTATATGCAGATTTTGATATTTTAGAAAGTTATAACTTATCAACAAAAACAGGACAAAGTATAAATATTAAAGAAGTTGATTTTGAAGAAAACTTAAACAAATTAGTAGAAGGTATAAAAAAACTTGGCTTTAATTTAATTTCTAAACTTGGAGAAAAGTTTTTTGTACCTTGTTATAATTCTCAAAATGGTTACTATTCAAATGAATTAAAATTGATTTTACATACAAGTAATAGTAAAGAAACATTAGATATAACAGACTTTGTAAAAGATGAGATTTATTAAGATGGAGGTAAACAATGTTAGAAATAAAGAGTGAAGCAATGTTTTTTTCTAAAAATGAAATAGAATTTCTAGCTAGTTGTGTTGTATCTGAATTAAATAGAAATTATGGAGATTATAGTTTTACAAATAAAATGAATATGTTAGATAGATTAAATGAGCAATTAGTAAGATTTAAAAATATAATGGAAAATTAAATTTATAGGAGGATATAAAAATGAAAACTAATATTATAAGTGTAAAATATGAGGACAAATTTATGCCTAAAACTTTTGGAGGAAAGGCTTATAGTTATTACTCTGCAATTGAACTTGAAGTAGGCGATTTAGTAATTGCCCCTACTTCATCTGGAGACAAAATAGCAAGAGTATCAGAAATAAATGTTCCTGAAGAAAAGATAGCAACAATAAAACCATATTTGAAGTTAATTACAGATAAAATTGATAAAAATACCTATTTACAAACAAATGAAGTATTAAAGGCTGCATAGTATATGAATGGTATTGATGTCGTAAATATTCTAGTACCAAAATTACTAGATATTGGATTTATAGTACATCGTTATAATGCACATTCTACAAGTTCAATATACTTAAAACTAGACTATGGTGTTGCATGTGGAATTCGCATTGCAGACCATCCAGGAAAGAAAAAATATAGGTATAGATTTAATGTAATAAAAGATTATTCAGGAAATAAGGTCATTATTAAAGATGGCCTTATTTGCCGTTTTTATGACTTTGACGAGCTAGATAGTGTGTTAAATGCAGTACAACAAGAAAAACAGCAGAAAATTAATAAATATGGATTAAAAAACTATCAAAGGTATATGGAAAAAGAAAAAAATGAAAATGAACTTTTTAAAAGATTCAAAAAAGCTTCATAAAATCGAAAGGAGAACCAAAAATGAATCAAATATTAGAAAAAATATCAAAGGCTTTAAGGCTTGGAAAAGATAACAATAATGAAAACGAAGCACAGGCTGCTATACTTGCAGCTCAAAGACTTATGGCTAAATATAAAATATCCGAAGAAGAAATAAACGATTTTCTTGATGAGAATGAAAAACAAGAAAACGAAGTTGTTGAAGAAAAAGCAGAAAATGAAACAAATAATGATAAATGGAAAAGAAACTTAATGATAACAATAGCAAAAAATTTTAGATGTGATGTTTACTATCATAGTGGAAAACTTGTTATTGTTGGTGCAAAAGAAGATATTTTAATTTCTAAAAGAGTATATTTGTATGCAAAACAAGCAATTTTAAATAGTTTTAAGGAATTCTTTAGAGAAAACTATAACATTTATATGATTAGTAATACTATACGAAATAAATGTAAAAGAGAATATGCTTTTGGTTTTACTAAAGGCTTAAATGAAAAATTTGAAGAACAAAAAGCAAATTCTGAACTAGCATTAGTTATTGTAAATCCTGATGTCAAAGAATATTTGAGTAATATTCATTTTTCAGGAGTTCACCGTAGTAGAGCATCTTATATAACAGACAATTATTGCTATGAAGAAGGTAAACGAAATGGTAAGAAACTTGTTGATATTGACACTAGAATGGAAAGGACAGTTTAATTTATATAATTTAGGAGGTTATTATGGAAGGAATAGAAAGGTTAGAAACAGAAGTTGCAGAGATAAATAATGCTTATATTTCAGCAATTTTTAAGTATTTAAAAACAAGAAAAGATTTATATGAAAAATTTAATAATGAAGAAAAATCTATAAGTCAAATGTATAAGTTTATATATGAAAAAGCAGACAAACAAAAAATAGGTACAGTTGCAATGATAGATGACAGAGTTGTTTATCTATGGGCTGTAACATATTTTTGTAAAACAAATAAAGAACTTGGAATAGAAGAAAAAAAGGTAATGCCACCTTCAGTTAAAGAAGTTGCAAAAAAACTAGAAGAAAAAGCAAAAGAAAAGGAAAAAACTGAAGCAAATAAAAAAGAAAACAAAAATCAAATATCTATGTTCCAGGAGGTGCAAGAATAATGGGCTATATAAAGATAAAACATAGAGAAATGTTAGAAGAAATTGATAGCAAATATAATTATAACATTCCAGAAGACTGGAATGTTTTTGTTAATGAAATAGCATCAAAACACCACAATCTTATTATTAAACAAGCAAAAGGTAAATGTATTTGCACTAATTGTAAACATGAATTTACAACAAATAAAAAAGTAAAAGAATATGAAAAATGTCCTAACTGTAAAAATACTTATATGATAAAAAGGAACAATTTAAAAAATTACTTTTTTGAAAATATTGCTGTAATGGTTGATAAAGTAGATTCGCAACTCATATTAAGACTTTTTGAAATAAAGTCTAATTATGATAACAAAAATAGTTATTATAGTTTCAAAGTTTCTTCAGTAGAATATGCAAGAATGCTATTATTTCATGATGAATATACTTTTGTAAATGATAGAGTTTCAAGAGGGACTGGACCAATATATATTTATCATTGTTCAAATCCAGGTAACTGGAGAAAATATACAAGATATTATGGATTAACTAGCAAAGGTTATGTATATGCAAATAATCTAAAAGAAATATTGGAAGACACAGAATATAAATATTCAATGGTATGGGATTTAGCAAAACATATTAAATTTTTTGATATTCAAGAAGTATTGAGTGATGTAATATATTCCAATAAAGTCGAGATGTTGACAAAAGCAAAATTATATAATCTTGCCATTGAATCCAGAAAAATATATGGAAATGGTAAATTTGAAAATATATTTGGAGTATCAAAAACATTTTATCCATTTATGAAAAAAAATAACATAACCATCAAACAATTAGACAGATTAAAAATATTAAAAGAGGCTGATATAAAGAAAATTCGTTATTTAGAACAATATTCTTTTGATGCACTCGAAAAAATTTGTAAATATATTAGTATAAATCGCTTTATAAAATATGCAAAAATGCATCGTTCAAAAATTGATACTCGTATGTATGGTGATTATTTAAAATTTGCCTCTTCATTAGGTTTTGACTTAAAAGATAATATGTATGCTTTTCCAAAAGACTTAAAGAAAAAACATGATGAATATATGGAACAATATAAAATAAAAAATCAAGAAATAATAAATAATGCGATTTTGAAACGCGGTAAAGTACTTTCAATAAATGCCTATAAAAGCAAAAAATTTATTATTACACCTGCATCTTCATTAGATGCTTTAATTGATGAAAGCAAACAACAACATAATTGTGTAAGAACATATGCTGAAGACTATGCAGATGGAGAATGTGATATTTATTTTATGAGAGATATAAAAAATCGAAAGCAATCTCTAGTTACAGTAGAAGTACAAGATAATGAAATTGTTCAAAGCAGAACAAAATATAATAATAATCCTAGTAAACAACAATTAAAATTCTTACAAAGGTGGGAACAAAAAGTATTGAAAGGAGCTGCTTAAATATGAACAAGAAAGCTACAAAAAAAGAGAAAACAAAGGAATTATTTAATAAACTGATAGATGGTGTAACTAATATTATTAAATCAGGAGAATTTAAAAAGTTTTTAAAGTTTAGTAAGAACTTTCATAATTATAGTTTTAATAATATGGTACTTATATTTTCACAAATGCCAGAAGCAACACAAGTAGCAGGCTTTAAGAAATGGGAAAGCATGGGTAGAAGATTAAAAAAAGGAGCAAAAGGAATACAAATTATTTATCCCATTAAAAGAAAGCAAACGCTAAAACTGCAAAATCAGGAAAGTATTATAGAAAACGAGGAACAAAAAGAAGAAAAAACGGTTGAATATATGAGTTATGCATATACATATGTATATGACATATCACAAACCTTTGGTCAAAAAATGCCATTAGAAGATAGTAGAATCAATAGTAATAATATGGTTGAATTTTTAAATTTCTTAAAATCCTTCTCTCCATACCCTGTTATAGAAGATAATTTATATGGTGGTACACAAGGTTATTGGAGCCCAAAACATAAATATATAGTACTAAAAAAAGAATTATCCATTGATGATAAAGTATCAGTATTATTACATGAATTAACACATGCTCTATACGATGATTTTAATTATAAAGAAGATAGAAATTTGTCAGAAACTTTTGTTGAATCAGTTGCTTTTATAACAGCTGATTATTTTAATTTAGATACTTCCAAATGTAGTTTTAATTATATAACAGGATGGGCCAATGGTGATGTAAAAGTAATACTAGAACTTGGCGATAAAATTCAAAAAACAGCTAATCAGTTTATAAAACAAATAGAAGAATATCAAAAACAAAATTTGAAAATTATAGCATAAGGAGGAAAAAATATGGGAACAAGAGCCATATATGGACTTAAGAAAGATAATAAGTATAAGGTAACTTATAGTAATTTTGACGGAGGATATGAAGATTTAGGACAATCAATAGTAGACTTTATAAATACAACATCTTTAGAAGAAATGAGAAATATTTTTGACAAAATAATTTTAGTAAAAGTATTAGATGTTCCAACGGAGGAACAAATATTAGAATGTAAGAAATATGCGAACTTAGGAATATCACTAAGGTCATTAGAGGATTTTTGTTGCTTACTTGCTAATACAATAGGAAATTTAAAATATTATAGGGATGATAACTTAAAGTATATGATAAATTATGAAGAAGAACTATATACAGAGCAATTTGGATATATTATTAATCTCGATAATGAACAGTTAGAGATTTATTGGTATGAACAATTAGTAAAATCTTATAGTTTATTGAGTATACCTAAGAACTGGATAAATGAATGTAATAAAAAAATGTCAATATGTTATAAAACGTGGAAGAAAACTCAGACGAAAGGAACGTAATACTATGGAAATAGAAAATTTGATAGATAAATTAAAAAGTAATGCAAAAGATGTTAAAGAACATTTAGCAGATTATTGCTATGTTGAAATTAATGATGTTGAAGCAATAATAGAATATTTAGAGCAATTAAAGGAAATAGGAAAAGTATGAAAGGATGAATGTTATGGAAAAGTTAGACTTTCAAGAAGTTCAAAAACATGTTAATATATTAAATGTAGTATATCACCTATGTTTAGAGATAATAGAAACAAAAGGCTATGAACATAAGGTTATTTGTCCTTTTTGTCGGTTATAATAACAATAGCAAAATCCCAACACTAAGTCTAAATGAACAAACAAATAAATATTGTTGCTGCAGATGTGGTTCAGGTCGGTTATTCAGTAGGCTTATATGCTAAAATTAGAGGAATAGACAATAAAAAAGCATATAAAGAATTATTAGAAAGAGAATGTTTTTCACTTAATAAGTCGAGAATTGAAATTAGTCCTATTAACCTACTTTCAGATATTGAAATTAGAGATTCAGTATATAGAAATTTTTTATCTATGTTAAGACTAGAAAATAAGCATAAAAAATACTTAAATAGCATTGGATTCTTAGATAGTTCAATAGATAATGAATTATATAAAAGTGTACCTAAAAGTTATATAAAACGAAGGCTAATAGGTTATAGCATGTCAAATGATTATATACTTTCTGGAATACCAGGGTTTTATCAAGAAGAAGATTTTAATTGGTGTTTTAGTAGAACTGATGGATTCTTTGTACCTATTTATGATAAAAATGGTTATATAGAAGGATTATCAATACATTTAGATAAAGAGTTTAACAAGTCTTCAGATATATGGTTTTCAAGTAATAATAAAATAAATGGAACAAGTGCAAGAAATTGGCCTATGAGATATAACATAACAGAAAATACAGAAAGTGCATTATTAACAGATAATTTTCTTTTAGGAAATTTGATTAAAGAAACAATAAACGCTCCAGTAATTGCATTTCAAAATATATCTAATTCCTATACTATTTTGAAAGAAATAGAAGACACTAACATAAAAAATATCACATTTGTACTAAGAATACCACAATGCAATAATAACTTAGACTATATTATAAATCGTATGTTTAGAGATTTAATATCTCTTGGTTATAGTTTAGATATCAAATACATAAAAAATTATAAGGATTTCTTTGAGAAAGATTTTAATGTTACATATACATTAAAAAAAGCAGCATAATTTTAGTAGTCTATTCATTTGAGAATAGACTACTTTTTTGTAAAAAAATGGGAATATTATGCAACCTTTAATAATTATGTATATATCTAACAAATTAGAGGTGATATAAATGCTAAATATGTTAATTATAGATGATAATCTTAATTGTGCTAAAATATTAGTTTCAAGTATCTTAAAGGAAAATAGTAACATTAGATTGTTAGATATTGCAGTTAATGGAGAAGAAGCTATAAAAATAGTAAGTAATAATAAAGTTGATATTATATTATTAGATTTAAAGATGCCTAAAATGAATGGAAACGAATTTTTACAATGGATGTCAAAAAAGAATCTTGTTAAAGATAATTCAATAATTGTAATAACAGGAGAAGATAAGATGCTTCAAAAAATTATAAAAAATCCTTTAGTTTACAGTTATAGTTTAAAACCAATAAAACAACAATACATATTAAAAAAAGTTTCAGATTTAACAGATAAGATAATTGCTCAAGATATTGATACTAAGCTAGATAATCATATTTTGAAAGAATTAAAGTATTTAGGATATAATTTATCCCATTGTGGAACAAAATATTTATTAGAATGTATAAAAATTGATTATATTAAATATTCAGGAGAAGCTGAGAATATAAATAAACAAATATATCCGATTATATCAAAGAAATATAATAAATCTAGTTTTACAATAAAAAACAATATTATAAAAGCTACTAATTACATGTATGCTGAATGTGAAGAAAATAAGTTATTAGAATATTTTAAATATGTAGAAAACCAAAAACCGACTCCTAAAATGATTATTAAAACGATTATAAGAAAAATATAAAGCACCTTTTTTATGCTTATTGACATAAAATGTAGAAAAAGTGCTATATTATTTATAATATCGAAAAGATATTATTTTGATGGTAGTAGTCTTTCTTTCAATAAGGAGGAAAAAAGTATGAAGAAATCATGGATAAAGAAGGCTATTGCAACTATTACAACTATCGCATTATCTGCTTCTATGGCAATTCCGGTGTTTGCAGCGGAACTTCCGGAGAGTGCAACCAATGAGACAAATGAGGTCAGAGAGGTTGTTGATATTGATCCTGATGGCACTTTTGGGATTAGCGATGGAATTTCCACCTACGCATATCACGATTGGACTAAGTTCAGTTTCAGAAACAGATATACTGGTCCTACACGTTGGTATGACGGCGGCCATATGGCAGTAGAAATTTGTGCTACAAGCGATACGCCTGGTTTAACAATGCAGGTAACTGCTCACATTATTGGTGATCGTGCGGTTACACGAAATGTTCCCGTTGATGGAAACACCTATAAGTGGGATTGGTTAAGCTTGGGAACTAGCCAGGGTAGGAATGTGTATTTGGAGTATTCATGCGACCAGAACACAAGTGCAGTTATAAATGTTTTAAATAAAAGTTATAGCTGGTAAAACACAAAAAAGTAACTAATAATTGACTACTATCATCACCAAAAGAGAATACGTTTTGTATTCTCTTTTTTATGATGTAGACTAATAAAAAAAATATATAATATAATGAATGCAACTAAAATGCAAATAGATATTATCTAACGAATGAAAGGAGGAAAAATGAAAGAAGATATAAATAACATACTTATGGAACAATTAGTAGATAAAGCAAGTAAAAAAGATGAAATGGCATTTACAACCTTAATACATATGATAGAACAAGAAATGTATAAAATTGCTAAAATTAAGTTAAAAAATGATGATGATATATATGAAGCAATGCAAAATTCCATAATTTTAATATATAAAAATTTAAGGAAATTAAAAGACAAGAAGTTTTTTAGAACATGGAGTATGAGAATACTAATAAATGAATGCTTGAAAATCTTAAATAAAACTAAAATGAATTGCGAAAGATATGTAGAATATGATGAGAATATTGGAATTCAAGAACAAGACTTTGACAAAGTAGAATCTAAATGTGATTTAGAAAAACTATTAAATTGTTTAAACGAAAATGAAAAAATTGTAATGACTTTATATTATGGAGAAAAATTCAATATGAAAGAAATTTCAAATATATTATCAGAGCCAGAAGGCACTGTAAAAAGCAAAATAAGTAGGTCAAAAGTTAAAATTAAAAAATATATAGAGGAGGAAAATTTATATGAATAATGATAAATTAGATAATTTAATAGAAAAATCGTTTAAAGAAGATAATAATATATCACCATTTAGTGATGATATTGATAATTTAATAGGAAGTATATTTAAAAAAAGAGCAAGAAAAAGAAAAATATTATTTTTTATACCAATAGTATTAACTTCAACCGCAGTATTTGCAATTTCATATAATATATTTAATTTGTCTAGTGTTGGATTAGATGATAGTTGTATAGAAACTGCTACAAAAAATGGGTATGTGCAAACATTAGATATACCTTTTCAAACATTTGATAATTTAGGAGTAAAAATAGACCACTTTTTAATAGATGATATAAATTTCGATATTTCTTTTGAATATGAAATAAATAACTATGATATAAAAGATATAAAAAATGTATTTATTCAAGATATCTGTATATATGACGAAAATAATAATGTAATATATATGGAAGAAAATGAAAAAAGTAATAGTATCTCTAATATAGCAGATACAATGGGATATTCTAAAATAAGGAAAGCTTCAGATAACACATTTAAAAATACATTTTTTGCACAATCAAATAATTTTCCAAAATCTAAGAAAATATATATTGAGTTTAGTAATATTATCTTAAATTGTAAAAATGAAAATAAAACAATTCAAGGAATATGGAAATTTGAAATTAAAGTACCTGAAAATATGATAGATAGAGAAAATATAGGATATAAATGTATTTCCAATAATAACGAGGGGAATATATCTATAAAGAATATAAAATTATCAAATACAGGCTTAATTTTACAAGCAGATTCAAATAGTTATGATATTTTGGATAAAGCAAAAATAAACATAATTGCAAATGGTAAAAAATATAAATCAAACAATAATCTATTTGATATAAATATAAAAGAAAATTTACTTACTAATAAAACTCAAAGAATTTATACGTTTAATATAACAAAATATGATATACCAAATGAAATTATAGTGAAAGTTAAATATGGTAATAGTGAAAGAGATATTACTTTTATAAAAGATGAAAATAAATAGTATAATATTTTATGTAGTATTAAGTATAATATGTATAGTTATGTTCTTCTTCATATCAAAAAAGGAGGGATTTCATGAAGATGAGATCTTCTCCTATGGATCTTCTAATTTTAAATATGATAATGTTTTTCAAGCATATGGAGAAAAAGATTATATAAATAGAACAATAGACAGTATTATGAAGGAAAAAAATATAATATATTATGTAAATAATATAAATGAATTTCTAGAAAAAATAGATAATACTAAAATGACGGAAATACCTATTTGGAAAACAAGGGAACAAGCAAGAGAATATATGACAGTGCAACCAAATGAAATAGTAAGTTTTTATAGTATATATTATAATCAATCAAGAGATGTTCATCCGCCATTATTCTATTTTTTAGTGCATATTGTATCTTCTATAATATGTAATCAATTTAGCAAATACATAATATTTATTATTAACATTGTAGCATTTATAATTTGTACAATTGTTATAAAAAAAGTATTTGAAATACTAGAAAAATCATATTTAACAGTACCAACTATTTTGTTATATGGTTTAAGTATTGGGGGAATATCAACAGTTATATTTCAAAGGATGTACATGCTATTAGCCTTATTTATAGTGTATTTTACATACTTAAATATAAATATTATAGTTAATAATTTTAGTATTTGTAAAAAAGATAGACTAAAATTGGGAGTAACAATAATTTTAGGTTTTCTAACCCAATATTATTTTTGTATATATGTACTATTTATGTGTGTAATTATGTGTATAATAGTATATAAAAATAGGGGTAAGAATGAATTTAAAAGGCTTTTATGGTTGTATATTAAATTAGCGATTATAGGAATTATAATATACCCAGCTTGTATATATCATATATTCTTTTCTTATAGAGGAACTACCAATATTTCAAATCAATATTCTATTTTTAGTTTTATAGAACTAATATTTAAAGCGTATAATATACCATTTTTATTAGGCTATATATTGTTGTTGATATGTATTATAGTTTCAGTTTTAATATTAAAAAAGAAACATAATGTAATTCCTATAATATTAACAATTACTATACTTGGATTTATATTTATAACATCTAAAATTTCTCCTTATTTAGAAATAAGGTATATCATGGGAATATTACCAGTTATTGCAATACAATTTGCATTTATGATAGATTATATTAGATTAAATAAAAAACTCTTAGTCTCATTATTAGTAGGGATACTCTTAGTAAAATCATTTTATACCTTAACAACAACTTCACCATTTTATTTATATAGAGGGTATAACAATAATATAGAAATTGCTAAACAAAATTGTAAATTAAATTATATCTATATAACAGATAATGGCTATACACATATTCAGAGTTTACCAGAATTTATGATTTACAAAGAGAGTCTAATTATAAACATCAATAGAAATGAGTTAAAGTATTTACAAAATAATATAGAAATAAGAGATGAGAAGGAAATTATTGTTAGTATAAATAAATATATGAATGTAGAATATATAATAAATGAAATTGTTAGAATTACTAACTTCGATAATTATAGAATGTTACTTAATGGAGAAAATGATACAGGAAATGTTATATATAAATTAACAAAATAATGATTTGTAAAAAGTATTAAGTATAAAATGCCTAAAAAGAAAGAAGATTATAGGGTTGTATAACTTAATAATCTTCTTTTTTACTTTTGTTTTGCAAAAAAAATCGCTTATTACAAGTTTCGACAAACATTTATAAAAAAAAATGTTATAATGGAAAAAAATGTATAATTCTAATATTATTATTTATTTTTTCTATATTTTGAGTAATCTTCTGAAAAATCTTCTACATCTAAAAATATAGAATCATCAAAAAAATCTTTTAAGGTTGTATCAAGTCCTTCGCAAATATGAAGCAATGTAGATAATTTAGGTAAAGATGTCTTTTTACTTGCTAATAAAGAATTTATAGTTGACTTAGGGACACCAGAAGATTTGTATAAATCCCAAAAGGAAGAAAAGCCTTTTTGCTTTAAAAGATATTCTATTCTTATTCTAATTGCATCTGATAGAAGCATAGTGCTTAGTCTCCTTTCAATAATATATAGAATAGTATAATATTTTTTTTTCGATTTATAGGCTGATTGATTAGCCTATAAATAGTGTTTGCACAATTCATAAAAAAATTCAAAATTTATAGAAAGGGGGAAAGGAAAAGTAAAGCTCTAAGATACAAAAGAAAGGAGATAAAATGGATAAAAAACTAATAAATAAAAAAATGAAAGTTGTAAAAGATTTTTTTAATCTTGATAGTGAATGTTTGCAAGATATGTTGGGTAGAAATATACCTGATTCATATGATTTTTCTGAAATGAATATAACAGATATTATAATTTTGGCTAAAGAATTAAAATTATCATTAGAGATATTAGAATATGTTTTTTGCAATCCAAATACGGACTTAAAAGTATTAAAAAAAATAATAAACTTATATCGTACGAATGGAATTGTTAGGAGAATTGACAATTTGGGACGCATTGTTTTGCCTTCTGAGCAAAGAGAGTGGATACATTTATTAGAAGGAGATCCAGTAGAAATTTCATTAGACTTTTTAGGAAATTTTATAGTAAAGCCTACAAACAAGTGTATTTCATGCGGAAGAACAAACAAGATAACACAAGTTAATGGAATTTATTTATGTAAGTATTGTTTAAAAAAACATAAAGAACTAAATGAAAAAAAGTAAAATTTTTTTTTACTCGTATATATTCTTACAGAAATAAAAACTATTCTTGTTGTATATATGAAAATATACTAGCATAAAATATAATTATACTAATTAAAAGAATGGAGATTAGTGTAATGAATTTTATTAAAATAGGTCAAAAAATAGCAGAAGCAAGAATAAAAAATAATAAAACCCAAGAAGGATTAGCAGAAGAGTTAGGAATTACACCTGCATTTTTGTCTAATATTGAAACAGCAAAAAGGAAACCCAGTCTAAACACACTTTTATCAATTGCGGATAACTTGAATTTAAGTTTAGATTATCTTATTTATGATAGAGATATACAAAATGACATTCATAACGATATCTGTATAAAACAATTATATAAGCAGATTGAAAAATTAGATGAAGATAAAAAGGGGAAATTTTTAGATATAGTTGATTACATCGCAAAAAAATTATAGAGATATAGAAGAAACTCTAAAATGAGTTTATTAAATAGAATAAAGTTATGACATAAAAAATAGCAATTTGCTATTTTTTATAGTATACTAAAAGTTTAAATTTTAGTATAAAAGTAAATTTTTTTATTGAAATTACTATATTCTTTATATATTTTAAAGAGTTTTCTAATTATATTCATCCTTATTATCATATTTTCTTAAAAATCTCACATACTTTCTTTTTTATTATTTTATTACATTAAATTGAATTGCAATAAAAATTTTATAATGCTTCATTATTTTTATTGACTATAGAAAAATGTGTATGAGAGGAGAATAATATTGAAAACATATACGATTGTTTATAAAATAGGAAAAAAACAAGAAACTATTGAATGCTCAGAATGTTCATTACAAATGTTTTTAGACAAATACATTAAGGAGAAAGGTAAAATAATATCTACTATTGCACATAAGCCAGTAATTAGGAAAGTAAAAGTAAAAGATATAAATATAATGCAAAAAGAGAACTTTTATAATAGTAAGTATCATTTCTATTATAAAAAATATAAAAATAGACTAATTAACGAAAAACAATTTTGTGAAATAAAGAAAATAATAAAAGATTTGAAAAGAGAATATAAAACAAGAGAAGAATGTGAAATTAAGTTTGAGGAATATAAAAAAAGTACTAATAATATACTACAAATATAATGCTAGTAGCACATATCATAAGTTTTCTGCAAAGGGAATTTATGATTTTTTTTTCGCATAAAAAAAGCAGATACAATAAGTGCATCTGCTAAGATTTAGTAAATAAATATAATATATGAATCCATATGTATATTTGCCTAATATATATCATAAAATTAGTGTCAAATCAAGTGTTTTACTCATTTAATACTTCTAAACTAGGATATGTAGCATACAAAAATGGTATAGTACATTCAATATTTTCTAACTCTCCCCCATCAGGAAAGGCCAAAATTAGCTTATCAACCTTAGGGAGTGATAGGGGATAGGAATTTACTATTTTTACAATTCCCTTTTTATTATCTTCATCTGATACAATAATATGATACATTATATTGTCTTTTGTTAGAAATGTTATTAGTACAGGATCATAACCTAGATAGAATTTAGATAATTTATCTTTGTATTTGCATAGTATGTCTAGTGCAACTAGCATTTTGTCATTTATTTTCCTAGTATTATGAACAAAAATATTTCCTTTTTTACTTACCATATTTCCAACTAAAATATTTTTGAAATTATCTTTTTCATCACTATATAATATCTGTAAATGCTCTAATTTAGCACATCCAAAGTCTTGTAGAAAATTGATTACTCTCATTTTATCAAGCATAATAAACCTCCTCATTAAATAATTCTCATTAAATACCCATAAATTAGCTTCTTTTGCTCTTTTATTTCTGTTATTTTTACTAAAACATTGTCGAGATAGTGTGGGTAGTTATTAAATTTTGCAGTAACTCTTATAAGACAAGTAATACCAGGATTATCAAGTTGTACAATAATTCCACTATTTTGTTTAGGAAATGCTATTACTGTTCCTGTATATTCTCCACCGATTTCAATATATTTACGAATATATATAAATGGATT
>CANAQC010000020.1 GCA_947363765.1 uncultured Clostridium sp.
TCATCATAATTCCAATACAGGTTTGCGCATCATTATATTTTTTTATTGCTTTTATATATTCTGTATTATCAATGAAGTATAATAGTACCATATATTCTTCTTGTTTTTTTCGTTCTCCTTTTTTGGTTTTTACATATTCTCCAATGATTCTGTAGTTTTTATCTTCTATTATCCAATCTTTTTGCAGATTTTTATCTTTTATTCTATTATGGTCTTGATTGTTTATTTTTTCTTGTATTTCAATTTTTATTTCTTGCATAATTTGTGTTAATATTGTACCTATTTCAATATTTTCAAATTCACTTACAAATTTTGAACTTTTATATATGATGTTTCCATCTGTTTCTACAATTATTAATGGAAATGGGGAGTTTATTAATGTGTTTTTAGCAGCAGAGTCTACATTTATTGTTAGTTCTTGTATATGTTGTGATATTTCTGCTTTTCTTTTATTGCTTGTCCAAAATGCATAAAAACAAATAAGTGCAAATAATATTATTGATGGCATTATAAATACAATTTCATAAAAACATATTACTGTTAACAAAATTGCAATAATTACTAGATAAATTTTAGTTCTTGAATTAATAATTTCAAAGGTTCTTTTGTCTTTATTTTGCATAGTTCCTCCTTTTATTATAGTTATATTCTACGCTTTTTTAGTTTGTTTGTCAAGGAAAGTAAAACAGATGGTTTTTATTTTGTACCATCTGTTTTTACTTTTTTATGCTTTATTTTTTTTATATAGTTCTTCTATATTATAATTTTGTCTTTCTTCTTGTGTAAAGATATGAACTACAATGTCTCCATAATCTATTAATATCCAATTAGTATTATATCCTTCTATTTTGTTTGGATATATTTTTTCTTTTTTTAAGTTTTCTTCTACATTGTCTGCTAATGCTTTTATATGTGTATTTGAAGTTCCACTTGCTATTATAAAATAGTCTGCTAATGTGGTTTGATTAGAAATGTCTAATGTTTCTATATTAATTGCTTTTTTATCTTCTAATAGATAAAGTATTTTTTCTAATAATTCTTTATTCATCATTTTTTCCTTTCTTATTTATAGTCTTTTCCTAATGTAATTGTATAGTCTACTTTTGAATTGTCACTACTTGTACTAGATATTATGCCTACTTTTAAGATTTCTTTTAATTCGTTTGATATTGTTTTGGATTTTTGTGTTTTATTTACAATTTTTGTTTTATTTATTACTTTAGTATTTCCCGTTTTTACTACATTATAACCTTTTTGTTTTAATATTTCTGTTGCTTTTGAAAGGTTTTTTGTGTTTCCGCTTCCATTTAATAGTTCTATTTGTATATCATTTTTTTCTTCTGATTTTGATATTTCTTTTTCTTTTGAATTTGTATCATTTTCTACTTTTTCTTCTTGTTGATCTTTAAATAATTGTTCTACGATTTGAACGGTTTCTCTTTTATTTACAGTATATATCCAAACTTTATTACATAGTTCTGGAGTTCCTGGTAATACTCCTGTTTGTAAATTTTCTGTGTTAAAACTTACTGCATATGGTATATAGTCTTTTATGGTATCAAATGTCATGTTTGTATTTATGTTTTTAAATGCTATGTCTACTATTTGATTTAGCTTAAATATATTTTCTGGTTTTAATGTCTGTTTTAATGTTTCTATTATAAATTCTCTTTGTGTTTTCATTCTTCCAATGTCATTATCGCCATATTCTAATGGATAACTTGTCCCATCATTATTATGACGAAATCTTACTAGCCATTCAGCTTGCTGTCCATTTAATTTTTGCATTCCTGCTTTTAAATTAATGTGTAAGTCTTGTGTTACATCATCATATTTCATGTCTATTGGTACATTAAAGTTAACTCCTCCTATTGCATCAACTAATTGTATTAATGCTTCTGTATCTATAACAAAGTAATTGTCTATTTCTATATTTGTTATGTCTTCTACAGCTTTTACCATTCCTTCTATGTTTTCTCCATTTCTATATACTGCATTTATTTTGTAACTTGCTGATGCTTTTTCTTTGTTTTTCCCTACATATGTGTCTCTTGGAATTGATAATAATGATGCTTTTTGCTGTTTTGGGTCATAAGAGCATAACATGATTGTGTCTGCTAGTTTATAGTTTTCTTCACATCCACTAACTCCTACTAGTAGAAAGTTAATTTTGTCTAAATCTTTTAATGTGTATTCATCATGCCCCATTGCAGTTGCTATAAATCCTTGTAATCCCCAACCATTTTTTGCCATTTTGTATATGAATTGTCCAGAAAATATTAATAAAGCTATTAATAATATTATTATTAATATTCTAAATAGTTTCCATGCTTTACTTTTCTTTCTTCTTTCTTTTTTTTCACACTTTTTTCTTTTTTTATCTATCTTCTTTTTTTCTTTTTTTGTTAGTTTTTTTCCTTCTTTTGTTTCTTCTTCTTTTCCTTTCATTTTTTCACTCCTATATTTAATTTATGTATTTTATAGTATAAATAGTATAACAAAATTTTATTAAAATATCAATGTTTAATGCTAGAAAAATAGCATTAATATTATGTTATGATTGTATAAAATTTTCGTAATTATTGTATGTTGTATTGTTCCTAATAATGTATTTTGGTTTATTATTGGTAATACAAAACTTGCTATTGCAAGAATTGCATATATTATAATAAATCCTCTTAATATCCCATATAAGATTCCTCCTATTTCATTAAATTGTTTTACTATTGGTAATTCACTCACTGCTTCTAATATTACTTTTGCAAATATTAGTAATATTCTTGTAATGGTAAAAAGTATAATCATTGTAAGTATTTGTATTATACTTTGTGATAGGTTTTTTGATACCATTTGTGCTATACTTTCTTGTGCTTGTATAACTGTACTTTCAATTCCACTGTTTATATAGTTTACTACTATTCCTGGTAAATCTGTTTCTTCTTTTTTTATTTTTTCTCCTTCTTCTATTTTTGTGCCAGATATTTTTTCATAAATTGTTTGTTCTATTTTTTCATCCCATGTTGTATTTTGAATGATTATATTTGTTACTGGTTTATATAGTATTAGTGTAATTATTATTGCAATTATAAATGACAATATTTTAAATGCCACTCCTATTAATCCTTTTTTATATCCTAAGTATGTACTTAATATAATAATTCCAATTACTACTAAATCTATTAAGATTATCATGTTTTTCTCCTTTTTTATATGTTAATTATATCTATTTTGTCTTTATATACTATTCCTGCAATTTTTCCTGCAAGTACAATGTCTTTTACTTCTTTTTCTGAAGTGTATTTTTTTGTAAGCCATCCGGTTTGTTGTAATAAAATGAATCTCACTTCCTAGGTTTAATGCTATATTATTTTCATATGTTTTTATGTCTTTTACTACTCCTTTTGCTGTATATATGTTTTCTTTCCCATTTTCTGTGTTTTTTAGGTTTACTTGTGTATTTGAGTTAAATAATCCAACGTTTTTTTCAATTGTATATACTACATAATTGTCTAGTTTTATACTTGCAAATCCTACTTTTTCTTGGTTAAATTCAACTACTATTTCATCTTTTTGTTCTAGTAGGCTATGTACTCCACTATCGTATTTGCTTATTAAACGATTTTTGTTTTGATATTGTACTGTTGTAATTAAAGAGTCTGCTTCTAAATTATGTGTATATATTATTGCATTTTCTGGTTCTGTTTGTGCTTTTTCTACAGATACTATTTTTATAGATGATTGTATTAGTGTTCCACTTGTATTTACTTCTGCAATTGCTAAGTATTTATTATCATTTGATATTGATGTATCTATTGCTGTTGTACTAGATAGATAGTTTTTAAATAGTTTTTTGCCATTTGCATTATAACTAGATACTACTGTTTTATAATTGGTTTCAGATGTAACTATTGATACATATCCATTTTTATTAATATTAACTTTTTTTATCTCTCCTTCTAGTTCTGTTTCCCACAATATATTACCATCTACTATTATGTATATTTTCTGACCATTGTTTTGTGCGATGGCTAAAAATCTATTGTTTGAAGCATATATTGCATCACTAATTGATATTTCTAATTCGTATTCTTTTTTTCCAAGTGTGTTATACATTGTTAATATGTTTTTATTTAATATGGTAATATATTTATCATATGCATATATACTTGGATTGTCTTGCATGCTTATATCTATGCTGTTTGCTTTGTTTTCTGTTACTTCTTTTCTTAAAATATTCCTATCAAAAAAACTACGAAAATTTTCATTTGTTATGTAAAATGATACATATAATATGATTAGTGTTATTAATATTATGCCACTTATTATTATTACTTTCTTTTTTGTTTCTTTATCCCACTTAATTTGTATCTTTTCCATTTTTTTCTCCCTTATAGGTCTTCTTTTTCTTTATATCAGTTGTATTTATTTTTTTCAATAGTTTTTTTGATTTTTAAATAATATTAATATTTGTATTATTCCTAATCCTCCAAAGATAGGATACAATAGGTTTATTAATTTGGAAAATCCAATCTGTGCAATTATTATTGAACTTATGCACATTGCTATTGCTAAGGTTTTGTATTTTTTTTCGTTGCCGAACTTGATTTTCTAATATTCCATACCCAGCTGAAACAGCAGATGTATAAATAGATACTAATATGATAAATCCATACATATATTGATATATTTTTCCCATCTTACTTGCTATGTATACTGTTGGTAGTTCTATATTGTTTATGTTTATATCTATTTTCCAAATTAATGCTAATATGCAAATGGCTAATAATATTAATATTATTGTACATGTAATTGCTACTATTTTTATTTGTTTTTTTTGAGTGAGTTTTTTTTGTATAGATAATAAAATTGGTATTAAGATTATGCTATTATAGCTTCCATATAGTATTGCACTTGTTATCCATGAAGTAGAACTTTGTTGTATTACTGGCATTATATTTACCTCTAATTTGTTTGTTGATTGAATGCTTAAAAATAATACACTTATTATTAGGATTGGAATTAAAAAGGTGTTTACTTTAATAAGTCTATCTATATTTCCTATAAATGTTATATAACTTAATGTTGCTATAATGATTGACCCAATGATTGTTGGTATTCCTAATTCCTGCCAAAAGTATGCACTAAATCCAGCTATCATAACATAAAAAGATATAAGTAAAAATATGTTCATTATGGTTTGTATTATTTCTCTTATCATACTTTTTTTATATAAGTATTTAGATAAATCTTTATATTGCTCTATCTTTTCTTTTTTTGCTAAGTTTAATACCATGTAAATGATACTTCCCATGAAAATAGATGATATTATAATTCCTATTATTCCTATTATTCCATATTTTCCAAAAAATAGTGCTATTTCTTTTCCGAGATGCAAATCCTGCTCCGTATAATTGTACCAATGATTATAAATATTACTTTTAGCATGTTTTTAAACCTCCCATATTACTTATATATGAGAGGTTTTTTTATTTTAGTATATACTATTATTTTTTTCTTCTTCTAATGTACCATACTATAAATCCTATTGTTATAATTAGTATAGGGTATATAATTATTGCTATTTTTATTATTTTATCTTGGTTTTGTGTTGCTGTATATGTTACTACTCCTGTATCTTTTCTAATTGAGATTGTTGATTCTTTATTTGTTAATTCTGCAATTGTATTTAATATATAGTCTTTGTTATTATAAAAATAGATTGGCGATATTTGACTGTCTCCTATGGTAATTGGATAATCTACAATAAAGAAGTTACTTGATATTGCATATAATGTAGAGTTTTTTTCTTCTTCTATTTTCTTTTCTAATTTTACTCCTAATATGAAGTTTCCTTCTTCATCAGATGGTATTTTATAATTTGATGTATTATCAGTTTGTGTCCTATATAATGCTTTATTGCTTGTTGTTAATATAATTTGGCTTGTTACATTTAGTTCTTCCATTTTCTCATCTTCTGCAAGTGTTATTTTACTTGCATTTATTAATAAAATTCCTCCATCTGTTGCAATGTCTTTTGTAGCTTTTGTTATGTTTATGCTAGGGATGATGTAGTTTGGGGCTTGCATTGCCATTTTATTTTCGTCTTGTTCTAATATGATTCCTTGTTGAAAGTTAATCCCAAATTGATCTAATATTTTTTGTATGTTTGGGAAGCTTTTTTCCGTAAGTGTAGGGTCATTCATCCATAATATTTTTCCTCCACGTTCTATATATGTAGTTATTATTTGTACCTCTTGTTCTATAAAGTCTTTTTGAGGACTTCCAATTACTATTAAATCGGCATCTTGTGGAATTTCTCCTTTTACTAATAAATCTAAGTTTTCTACATCATTTATTTCATTTGTTAAATATGCTTTTAATATAGTTAATTCACTATTTAGACTGTATTCATTATGACCTGTTAAAAAATAAATTTTTGGCTTTTGACTGATGGTTATATCACATATTGCATTTGTTAGTTTTTCTTCTGATACATCTATTTGTTGATATGTTGTATAGTCATATGTATATAGTTCATCTATTGTTAATAGTTTATTTCTTTCATCTGTTTCTACTATTATCATTTGTGTTTGATCTGTAATATCATATTTTGATTTTAAATCTGCTCTTTTTCCTATATCTTCTATTACTTCTATTTTTATGTTTTTGTTTTGTTTTGTATATTGTTTTGCAAGATCTACTAATGATGTGTTTTCACTGATTCCTACTAAATACATTGTAACTTTTTCATCTATATTCTCTATTTGCTTTTTTGATATTTCAGATAATGTAAATATTTTATTTTTTGTTATATCTATATCTTGTAAGTCTAGTTTTTGTATTAATATGTTAATTCCTATAAAACAAATAAATAACATTGTTACTAATATAATTGTTTTGGTTGTGTCTTTTAACCATTTTTCTTGTATGATTTCTATTATTTTTTTCATGTTTTTTATTTCCCTCCTATTTTATACTCTTTCTTCTTTGTAATACAATCATTGTTAATATAATAAAAGATATCGTAAATGTTATATAAGTGACAATTTCTTCTATTGCAATTAAGCCTGATGGAAATTTATTAAACATGTTGATTAGGGAAAGTGGTGTAAATATTTCACTAAAGCTTGGTAAAAACCATGTGATAATGAAGAATCCTATTGTTATTACTCCTGCTATAATTTGGTTTTCTGTGATGCTTGATGCAAACATTCCAAATGAAATGTATGCCATGCTAAGCATTAAAAATCCTAATAGTGTTACAAAAATTGTTTGTAGGTGTGGTGTTCCAAAAAAATATAATATTCCTAAATAAAATAGTGTACAAATTTCTGTTATTATTATTACAAATGTTGTTGCAAAAAATTTGCCTAATACAATACTTGTCATACTTCTTGGTGATGTATACAGTAATTGTTCTGTTCCTACTTTCCTTTCTTCTGCAAATATTCTCATTGTTAATATTGGTATTATAAATGTTAATATTGTTGTTGTAGAAAAAAACATGTTTTCAAATTGTATGCTTCCATAATTTACAACGTCTAAATAAAAAAATACACTACACATTGCTAAGAATAATCCTATGAATATATATCCTACTGGAGATAAAAAGTAACTTTTTACTTCTTTTTTTATAATTGCCCACATTATTGTTTTTCCTCCTTTTCTTCTTTTTGTATTAATTTCATGAATGCTTCTTCTAAGGTTGCTTCTGATTTTTTTAGTTCAAATATTGTTATTTGATTTTTAGCAAAAGTTTCAAATATTTCTTTTCTTATATCTATATTTTCTTTTGATGTTATAGAGTATTGTTTTGTTCCATCTTGATTATCTTTTATTAGATTAATTTTTTCTATTTGTTTTATATTTTTTATTGTTTGTTCTATTTTTTCATTTGGATCTTCTACTGTAACAAATATACAATTTTCTTTATTAACTTTACTTTCTAAATTTTTTGGTGTGTCTATTGCTACTACTTTTCCAGAGTTTATTATTATTACTTTTTGGCATATTTGACTTACTTCCGATAAAATATGTGAACTTAATATTATGGTATGTGTTTTTCCTAGTTCTTTAATTAAGTTACGTATTTCCGTAATTTGTTTTGGGTCTAATCCTACTGTTGGTTCATCTAGTATTAGTATGTTGGGCTCTCCTACTAAAGCTCCTGCCATACTAACACGTTGTTTATAACCACGAGATAGGTTACGGATTAGCTTGTTTTTTACTTCTTCTAAGTTTGTTTGTATTAATACATTTTTAATTTGTTCTTGCTTTTTGTTTCTTTTTACCATTTTTAAGTCTGCCATATATGATATAAATTCTTTTACTGTTAAATCTTCATATAATGGCACTCCTTCTGGCATATAGCCTATTTGTTGTTTTGCTTTTTTAGGATTTTTTAGTATATCATATCCTTGTATTATAATTTCTCCTTTATTGGGTTCTATAAATCCTGTTATCATATTCATTGTTGTGCTTTTTCCTGCACCATTTGGACCCAATAGCCCAACTATTTCTCCTTTTTTTATAGAAAAGCTTATGTTGTCTACTGCAATAAAGTTTGAATATTTCTTTGTTACATTTTTTATTTCTATCAAGTTTATTCCTCCTTGTTTTTTCTTTTTTATGATATTATCATTTCTTTATTTCAATTTCAATGTTTATATAAATAGTTCACAAAGAATTCACAATTCTTACGGATGTCTAATTTGTGCATTTTTTGTATGTGGTCATATTTTCCTTTTTTTGGAATAGTTATTACAAAATAGATAGGAGTGTTTTATATGAATTTTTTATACCCTTTTTTTATTTCCTTTTTTCTTGTTTTTTTATCAGAGCTTGGTGATAAAACTCAATTGCTAGTTTTATCTTTTTCTTCTAAGTTAAAGAGTTATAGTATTTTAATTGGTGTTTGTTTAGGTTCTTTTTTAAGTCATGGTGTTGCTATTTTATTTGGTAGTGCTATTGGTAATTTGAATAATCCTTTTTTCCATATGGTTTTGCATTTTATTACTTATATTTCCTTTTTATTTTTTGGTCTAGTTACTATTTTTAAAAAAGATATTTCTACAGATTCTACAAATGGTGAGAAGGGATTATTACGTTTTATTTCTAATCTATCAATTGGTTATATTTTAATGATTGCTTTTAGTATTGCATTTGGCGAAGTAGGTGATAAGACTTTTCTTGCTTCCGTAGGACTTGGTATTAACTATCCTAATTCAAAATTGTTTTTAATATTAGGTGCTGTTTTAGGAATGGTTATTAGTGATGGTATCGCTATTTTGTTTGGAAGGTGTTTGAATCGTATCTTTTCCCCAAAAACCATGAATCTTCTTTCTGGTATTTTATTTTTAGCTTTTGGGATTTTTGGTTTTATATCATTTTTTGCAAAATTATTAGCATTTTATCCTTTTTAATTTATATATATATCTTTTTCCTTGCACCTTTTTATTTTTCATTATATAATATTTTATATTTATATTAAGATTGGAGATAAAAACATGACAAGTAAACAAAGAGCTTACTTAAGAGGTCTAGCAAATCCATTAGTTGCTATTTTTCAAATTGGAAAAAATGGTTTAACTGATAATTTAATAAAACAAATAGATGATGCTTTAGAAAAACGTGAGTTAATTAAGGTTTCTGTTTTAGAAACCGCTCCAAATACCAATGAAGTTCTTGCAGAATCTCTTTGTAATTCTACAAATTCTGTTTTAGTACAAGTAGTAGGAAATAAGATTACTTTGTACCGTTCTAAAAAGAAGAATTCAAAGATTCAATTACCATAATTAAAGAGGTTTTAAATATGTTATATATTAATAATGAAAAATTAAAGCAAATTTCGCTAAATTATAATAATTTTGCTGTATTGATGGATTTCGATAAAACAATGACTACTATAAATAGTGTTGATTCCTGGACTGTACTTCAAAATCCTTCTATCGTTGATCCTAAGTTAAATATAGAGTCTAACAAGTTAGCCAATATATATTACCCTATTGAAATGGATTATAATTTACCTTACGATTTAAAGAATATGCATATGTATGATTGGTATAGTAAAGTTTTAGATTTATATTATAAATATGGTTTAACTTATGACAAGCTTGTTTCATGTGTTAATTGTGGTAATATTATTTTAAGAAATGGTTTAAAGGATTTACTTGTTAGATTTTATAAATATAATATTCCTGTATTTGTTATTTCCGCTGGTATTGGTAATGTAATTGAACAAGTATTAAAATTACATGATTGTTTTTATGATAATATTTCTATTATGAGTAACTTTTTTACTTTTGAAAATGATATTTTATTACCTTTTAATAATCAAATTATTCATACTTGTAATAAGACTATAGATTTATTTGAAGATAATTTAAAGCAGAAAGTTTTAAATAAAGATTATATTTTGTTGTTTGGTGATTTTATTGAAGATCTCCATATGATACCTTCAAAAGAGTTAAATAGAACTTTAAGTTTTGGATTTTTAGAAAAAAACGTAGAAGCGAATTTTGATTTGTATAGAAGTTCTTTTGATGTTGTTTTAACTAATAATTCTTCTTTTAATGATGTAAATACTTTAATAGATGATTTGATAAAAAACAAGGCATAAATGAAGGAACCTTGTTTTTTATTTATATGTAAGATTTTTTAATACTGTATTATAATTAATCTTATTTTATAATATCTTTTATATAATATTCTTTTCCTTCATCATCTATATATCGTAAATTAGGGAATGTTTTTAACATGATTTCATTTGAAAATAATGTTTCTTCTATTTTTATTTTTACTTTTTCAATATTACTTCTATTTGTTTTAATTTGTTTATTATAATATTCTACTCCTATTCTTGTTTGATATGATGTAACTGCCCATACTGTACAAATTCCATCTATTAATAATGTTACTACTATTATTATATTTATATGTTTTGTGTTTGGAATTTTTATAATAATGTATTTATCTATAATTTGTTTTATGTATCTAATTAATATAAAAGAAAGTATACCCCAATATATACTGTATAAAATACATATTCTACCATTTAGATTCCAGTTTAAATAAGAATAATCCCAAAACCTAGTTCCGTAATATGCTTCTAGTAGAAAACTTAATATATATTCTATAATATTCCCTAAAATACTTCCAGCTATAAATAATTTTACTGGTTTTTCTTTATATGAATGTAATAATAAAATTAGTATAACAGCTCCTACTCCATATACTGGACAAAATGGTCCCCATATTAGTCCTTTTCTACTTTCTAAAACTCCTGTTGTTATATAACAAAATATTGTTTCTATTATAAGTCCTATAATTGAAAAAATAATAAAGTACCATAATATTTGTTTAAATGTAATTGTTTGTTTTTTGTTATCCACATTTTTCTCCTTTTTTAGATTTTTTGTTATTATTTTATACTATTTTATGAATAATTGCTACCTTTTTTCTTATACTATATAAGAAATGTAGCTTTACTATATGTACACGTTTTTTTGTAATCGTCATATCCCAATATAAGTTAATCTTATTGAATAGAGGAAATTTATGATTTCTCCTATTCAATAAAAAAGGAGATTTTTTATGTTTGTTCCAAATGCTATTTATTATGAAAAAGATATTGTAAATTATACTTTAGGTAATAAATTATTATCACAGTATGAGTCTATTCCAAAATTTGTGATTGATAGTCATAATAGTATTCCTCAAATGCAAAGTAAACAAAACTCTGAATTCCCTAAAATGAAACGTAATCTAATTATTGGAGTTCGTAAAACCCATAAATTTGTTCCAAATTATAAGGTTTCTGATTTCTTAGTTCCATATACTTCTTCTGGTTGTACTGCTATGTGTATGTATTGTTACTTAGTTTGTAATTATAATAAGTGTTCTTATTTACGTTTATTTGTAAACCGTGAACAAATGTTAGAAAAAATAATCAAAACATCAAATGCTAGTACAAAAGATTTAACTTTTGAAATTGGTAGTAATAGTGATTTGATTTTAGAAAATTCTATTACGGATAATTTAGTTTGGACCATTGAAAATTTTTCTAGTTCTAAAAAAGGTTTCTTAACCTTTCCTACTAAATTTGATATGGTAGACCCTATATTAAATGTTAATGGAAAGGAAAAAGTAATTGTCCGTATGAGTATGAATCCAAAAGAGATTATTCAAAAAGTAGAATTTGGAACGTCTCCTTTACAAAATCGTATTATAGCTATTAATAAATTAAAGGCTGCTGGTTTCCCTATTGGTATTTTGATTGCTCCTATTATTTTAGTAGAGAATTGGAAAGAATTATATGAAAACTTATTAATTGAACTTTCTTCTAATTTATCTATTGAAGTTAAAAAAGAGGCTTTTTTTGAATTAATTTTTATGACCTACAGTTATGTTCATACAAAAATAAATAGTGATGCTTTTCCTAATGCAATTTCTATTTATGATAAAAATTTAATGTCTGGAAGCGGAAGGGGGAAATATAGGTATCGCTCTAATATAAAAGAGGAAGCTTCTGATTTTATGCTTTCTGTTATGAAAAAGTATTTTCCAAATAATAAAATTTTATATATTGTTTAATGGCTATTAATATATTTCACTTTTTTATAATTTTTTATTCTGATTTATTGACACAAATATGTTTTTGTGCTATTATAATGTTTGCCTTATGTGAATTTTGGGTCAGTAGCTCAGTTGGATAGAGCACAGGCCTTCTAAGCCTGGGGTCGGGGGTTCGAATCCCTCCTGGCTCACCAAAAAAGGATAATACGAACACCATAGTATAATAAAAAAACCATCTCAATTTACATTTCTGTATTTTAAGATGGTTTTATTATATATTATATTACTTTTAGATTATAACTTACTTATTCCAAGTCATAGTATATTCTATCTCATTTGTATTTTTGTCTATAATTTCATTTGTAATTACAAAATTATTTTTCTTATAAAAGTTAACAGCTTTTGTGTTTTTCTTATATACACTTAATGTTAAAGTATTCTTGTTTTCTTTTACTTTATTTATTAGTATTGTTCCTATACCTTTACTTTGATTATTTGTATCAATAAAAATTCCTTTAATATAATTTTGGTCTAATCCTATAAATCCTACTATATTTTTTTGAATAACATAAACATATATTTCTGCTTTAGGTAAGATTTCTTTTACATATCCATAATTCCTTTTCCAATATTCATCTGGAATAAATTGATGAGCTTTTATATTTTCATTCTTCCATATTTGCATTATATCATTTATATCATTCTTTTTAAATTTTCTTATCATTTATTTCTCCTGTTAATTTTCATTCAATAGTATAATTCTATATGAACTATTAGTAAAAATATTTCTAATATCTGTATTAATTTCTTTTTCATAAAAGTCACTCTTTAAAGAATTAAGAGTGACTTTTATGTTTTGAAACAAATACTAAATATTTTAGTACGTATTTTGAAATAAACAATTTATGGGGGTTTTGTAGAAAAATATACCCTAGAAAGGATGTATGAAATTTGGGGGTTTTTAAGGGACTTTACATATGAAAAGTAAGTCTTTATACATTTAGGAACCTTTTTATTTTTATAAGTAATGTTTGGGCTACTTTTTAATTTGTTGTTGGGTATATTTTCTACAAGATTAATAACAAATTTGTGTAAAACATGTTAACATGCCTATTTTGATACATTGTTCTATAAAATTTTTATTGATATTTGGAATTTTTATAGAATTTTTTCTAACAGAAAATTTTTGAATCAAAATTTTTTCTTGTATTAAACTAAAAAATGTCTTGAGATTTAAGATATTCCTATAATACTACATTTTTTTCTACTTGTCAACAAGAATATTACGACATTAAACGACAAATTATTACAGAAACTAACATTCCTGTTATATCTGCAATTAGTGCTGCAATTAATACAAATCGTATTTTCTTTACTTTTACTGCACTTGTATATAATGCTATTGTATATAATGTAGTTTCTGTTGAACCCATAATTGTAGATGCTATTAAACCTATTGTGCTATCTACTCCATATTTTGATATAATGTCTGTAGCTACTGCCATAGATGCACTCCCTGAAATAGGTCTTAACATTGCAAGTGGCATTATTTCTGCTGGTATTGTCAATATATTAATAATAGGTCTTATAAAATTAATTATAAGTTCTAATATTCCAGAACTTCTTAATGCACCTACTGCTAAAAATATCCCTATTAATGTTGGAAATATCTTTATTACTATGTCTAATCCTTCTTTTGCTCCTTCTAAAAAGGTATCATATACTTTGTTTTTTTCAAATATTCCATATAAGATAATAAGTAAAATAACTAGTGGCACTGCTATTGTAGATAAGTAATTAATTATTTTCATGTCTTTCTCCTTTAATAATATCTCATTAATATTTTAGCTGATGCAATACCTGCAATTGCTGCACAAATTGTTGCAATCCATACTGGTAAAATTATTGATGTAGGATTTGTAGATCCTAGGGAACTCCTAATTGCAATAACAGTGGTAGGTATAATTTGAATGGATGCTGTATTTAATATAATAAATATTGCCATAGAATTACTTAAAGTATCTTTTTTAAAATTTTCACTTTGCATTGTCTTCATCGCTTTTAACCCTAATGGTGTTGCAGCATTTCCTAATCCTAATATATTTGCTACTATGTTCATAGAGATTTCTTTATATGCTTGATTATTTGATTTTATTTCTGGAAATAGAATTTTCATAATTGGTGATAATAAATTAGTTAATTTATTCATTAATGTAGTTTTTTGTGCAATTTTCATAATACCACTCCATAAGCACATAGTTCCTAAAAATGTAATACTTAAATTCACTGCACTTTGGCAAGATTCAAAAATTGAATTATTAATTTCTAATGTGTTTCCAATGATAATTGCATATATATATGATATTATAATGAATATTGGCCAAATAATATTTAACACTTTTTTCTCCTTTTTACTTTTTATTAATTCTATTCTATTTTCTTAAAAAAAGAACTAGTATTAGCTTTATATCTACACCTAGTATGTATATTTGTACCTATTGGTGTTTTTTTCCAGTATTTTCAAATATTTATCTTGTTTTTCATTGACAATGTTATTTAAAACATGATATTATTATATATAGAAATTGTCGAATTTTGTAGTAAGCAGTTCACAATTAAAGGAGGTTTTAATATGAAATCTACAGGAATTATAAGACGTGTTGATGAATTAGGAAGAGTCGTTATTCCTATCGAACTTAGAAATAAATTTCGGAATATGCGAAAAGGATCCAATTGAAATTTTTGTTGATGGCTCTACTATTATATTAAAAAAATATGAGCCAAATTGCATATTTTGTGGTTCTACTAAAAAATTAGTTACTTATAATGGCAAGTTAATTTGTCCAAAATGTTCTGAAAAAATTCATCGAATGCATGAAAGTGTATAAAAAGTGGTTTAACCACTTTTTATACACTTATAAAAACTTTTTATATATTTCATTCTTATTTACATTTCTATCTTTTGCAATCTGTTTTATTATCTCTTTTTTATTAAGACCTTTTTTCTCATAGTATTCATAGTGCTTTTCTATAGTTAATTCATTTAACTTTTCTAAATTTTTTAATTGTTTACTTATGTTATTTTTTTCAACTAAAATAACATACTCCCCTTTGGGTTGTTTTATTTTGTCAATTACTTCTTGTATTGTTCCTGTTATGTATTCTTCATGTATTTTAGTTAGTTCTCTTGCTAAGGTAATATTTCTATTTTCTATTATTAATTGCAATTCTTTTAATGTATTTATTAATTTATGTGGTGCTTCATATATTATGCTTGTTTTTTCTTCTTGTTGTATTTGAAATAGCTTTTCTTTTCGATTCTTTTTGTTTAATGGCAAAAATCCAAAAAAACTGAATTCTTTTGCGTCCATTCCTGATGCAATTAGAGCTGTAATTAATGCACATGCTCCTGGTATTGGTATTACTTTTATATCTTTTTGTAATGCTTTTTTCACTATTTCTCCACCAGGATCAGAAATAATTGGCGTACCCGCATCAGAAACTAGTGCAATTTTTTTTCCTTCTTCTAATTTCTCTATTAATTCTCCTGTTCGCACTTCTTCATTGTGTCTATGATAACTAATCATTGGTTTTGTAATTTTAAAATGATTTAGTAGGTTTAATGTATGTCTTGTATCTTCTGCTGCTATTATATCTACTTCTTCTAAAATTCTTAGTGCTCTTAGTGTAATATCTTCTAAATTTCCAATTGGTGTTGCAATTATATATAATTCTCCGCATAATTTATTATTCCTTTCCATATATTTTTAGTATTTCTTTTGTGTATTCTCCTGTTTTTTCATATATATATATTGGTTTTTCTATTTTTAAAAATGGTTTCGCATTTTTTGTTGCTTTAACTAGGATTAATTTTGGTGATTGTTCTTCTTTTGGATATATTATTTTTAGTTTTTTAGGTTCTAATTTATACTTTCGTAATAATTCTATAATATCTACTAGTCTATCTGGTCTATGCACCATATAAATATCTTTATGGTCTTTTAATAAAAAACTACTAACTTTTATAAAATCTTCTAATGTAGCACTAATCTCATGTCTTGATATTAATTTTTTCTCATTTTCATTTTGTATGCCTGTAAGATTCTTTTTATATGGAGGATTAGTAACAATTGCATCAAAACTTTCTTTATTAAGATATTTGTCTATATCTTTTATGTTTGCTTGAAGTATTTGAAATTTATCGTTTAGTTTGTTTAGTTTTATACTTTTTTTTGCCATTTCACATACTTCTTTTTGTATTTCTACTCCTATTAATTGCGATAATTCTGTTTTACAACAAAGTAATATTCCAATAATACCTGTTCCTGTTCCTAAATCTACTACCTTACTTCCTTTTTTTATATCTTTTGCAAAATCTGATAACAAGATACTATCTATTCCAAAACAAAATCCATTTTTGTTTTGAATAATTTTTAAATCTTTATATTCTAAGTTATCTATTCTTTCATCTTTTAATAATTGAATTTGCATAATACCTCACTTTTTTTGTTTTTTATCATATTATATATTAAATATATGTTTTATGCAAAGGGGAGTAAAGTATAAATATGAAATCTTATTGTTGTAAAAAATCTTCATGTAATAAAAATTGTACTAATTTTTCTTCTAATTTTAACATAAAAAAAGAGAACACTCTTTGTTCTCTTTATGAAGTCGAACATTTTTTGTCTAGTTTTACTAAAGCTTTAAAATGTTTTAATGTCTATCATTTTTTTAAATAATTAGTCTTGTGCTACAAATGGTTCTTTTAAAGAAATAGCATTATCTTTAAATCCGTAGTCTTCTTTTCCTTCTATTAAAATTTTTACAGCTTCTACTTCATTTAATTGAGTTAATGTGTTAACAATTGAATATATGGTATTGCTTTCTTCTTGTATACCTCCTTTATGATTTTCTATAAATTCTTTAGAAAAATCTATTTCTATTGTTGATTGTTTTCTTTCAATTTTATTAATTTTGGTTCCTTCAGGAATAGTTTCTTCTAAATTCGACTTTTTGGGTCCTTCTAATAGTAAGTTAATTAATGTAATATATGGTTCTTTTGCTAGTATTTTTACATCTATATTTCTTGCTTCTGGTACTAATGTATTTGTGTCTTTGTTTTTAAAATATAAAGATATTATTGTCTGTCTCATTTGTTCTTGTGTTATTTCTTCTGCTGGTGTGTATTCTATTATTTGATTTTCTTGTCTTTTATCATTTACTTTTTGATAAATAAAATAACTTATCCCTCCTAAAATAAATATTACTATTATGCCTATTATAACTAATTTTTTATTTTTCATATTATTTCTCCCTTCTTTTTGGTTAGTTTATATTATGTTAGACAAGTTTTTTTTAGAACTTATTTTTTTAAATTGACTTATATTTTATTTTAGTATAAACTTATATCACTATTTTTTATTGGAGATGATATTATGAAAAAAATAAAAGATCCTATTAGTGGTTTTTCTCATTTGATTGGAGCTATTGCCTCCGTAATAGGTTTGGTATTTTTAATTGTTATGGCATCATTTTATAGTAGTGAAATAGCTTGGGATATTGTATCTTTTACTATTTTTGGAATAGGTCTTATTTTACTATATACTTTTAGTAGCTTATATCATTTATTAAATGTTGGAACAACAGCAACAAATGTTTTAAGGAAATTTGACCATATTATGATTTATATTTTAATTGCTTCTACTTATACTCCCATTTGTTTAGGTCCTCTAAGAGGTCCATGGGGATGGAGTATTTTTGGTGTTGTATGGGGAATTGCTCTTATTGGAACTATTTTAACTTCTGTTTGGTTAAAAGCTCCTAGATGGCTTACTACTTCACTTTATTTAATTATGGGATGGACTGTTATTGTTGCTATTTATCCAGTAATTATAACTTTTAGTAAATTAAATATGCTTCATTCTTTATGGTGGCTTGTTGCTGGTGGTATTTTTTATACGATTGGTGCTATTATATACGGATTAAAGTGGCCTTCTCTAAAAAACAAATATTTTGGATTTCATGAGATTTTTCATATTTTTGTTATGTTAGGAAGTTTATGTCATTATTGGTTTATTATTCACTATGTTCTCTATATATAAAGGAAACTATATTCTAGTTTCCTTTTTTGGTTTTATTTATATATTTCTTTACCAAATTACAGTCGTACTATATTTTAATATACTAATAACATAATAATTTCTTAATTTGTCCTACCATATATATAACAAAAGCCCAATATTTGTAAGATTTTTACAGTTTTCTTAGTTTGACAAATTTACATTTTCATTATACAATATATTTTGAATGTACTATTTTTTGCTTACGCAAATAAGAAGGAGAGAGAATTATGAATAATTTACTTCATATTGGTCTAGATGTTGGTTCTACTACTGTTAAAGTAGTAGTTATGAATCAAAGCCTAGATACTATTGAAGTGTCTTATAGAAGACATTTTTCAGATACTAAGAATACAGTTTGTGATGTTTTAACTGAATTAACTAAGAAATATGTTAATTTTGATTTTACTATTGCTCTTACGGGTTCAGGAGCTATGAGCACAGCTAACTTTTTAGATTTATCTTTTATTCAAGAGGTTGTTGCTTGTAAAAGAGCTGTAGAAAAATATATTCCTAAAACTGATGTTGTAATTGAACTTGGTGGTGAAGATGCTAAAATTATCTATTTTGATCAATTTATGGAACAACGTATGAATGGTACTTGTGCTGGTGGTACTGGTGCTTTTATAGATCAAATGGCATCTTTATTAAATACTGATACAGAGGGATTAAATGAACTAGCTAAACATTATAAAACTATTTATCCTATTGCTTCTCGTTGTGGAGTTTTTGCCAAAACCGATATTCAGCCTTTATTAAATGAAGGAGCCGCAAAAGAAGATATTGCTGCTTCTATTTTCCAAGCAGTTGTTAATCAAACTATTAGTGGTCTTGCTTGCGGAAGACCAATTCGTGGTACTGTTGCTTTTTTAGGTGGTCCATTAAATTATTTATCAGAACTACGAAATCGTTTTATTGAAACTTTACATCTTACTTCAGAAACTACAATTATTCCTAATGAAGCTCATTTATTAGTAGCAAAAGGGGCAGCTCTTGATTCCGTAAATAGTTCTCCTATTTCAAATGAAGTGTTAAAAAGTAAAATTGAAGTATTACGTATCTCTTGCGATACTACAACTGAACCTTTAAATCCTTTATTTTCGTGTGATTCTGAATATGATATGTTTAAAAAAAGACATGAGAATGATAAAGTATTAAGAAATGAACTTTCTACTTATAAAGGAGATTGTTTTATCGGTATTGATGCTGGTTCTACTACCACAAAATTAGTATTAATTGATAGAGATGGTAAGCTATTATATTCTTTATATGGTAGTAATGAAGGAAATCCTTTAAATAGTGTTATTAATATGTTAAAACAATTATATAATATTTTACCAAATAATGCTCATATTCGTTATAGTGGTGTTACAGGTTATGGTGAAAAACTTATTCAAACTGCTTTAAATATAGATTTAAATGAAATTGAAACAATTGCTCACTATACAGCTGCAAAACAATTTATGCCAAATGTTACAAGTATTGTTGATATTGGTGGACAAGATATGAAATATATTAAAATTAAAAATGGGGTAATTGATAATATTATGCTAAATGAAGCTTGTTCTTCTGGATGTGGTTCTTTTATTGAAACTTTTGCTAAAAGTTTAAATTTATCTGTTTCAGAATTCGTAAAAGAAGCAATTAGGTCTAAACGTCCTGTTGATCTTGGTTCTAGATGTACTGTATTTATGAATTCTAAAATTAAACAAGCTCAAAAAGAGGGATATGCAGTTGGTGATATTTCTGCTGGTCTTTCTTATTCAGTTATTAAAAATGCAATTCAAAAGGTTATGAAGGTTAGGGATACAAAGACTTTAGGAGATTATATTGTTGTTCAAGGTGGTACTTTTTATAACGATGCTGTTCTTCGTGCTTTTGAGCTTATTGTTGGTAAAAATGTAGTTCGTCCAGATATATCTGGTCTAATGGGTGCTTTTGGTGTTGCTTTACTTGCTAAAGAACAATATGAATCAAACTTTGATATGGAATATTCATCTAAAATTTCTAAATTAGATGATTTAGATAAATTAGATATTCATGTTACTCATACAAGATGTAATATTTGCGAAAATCATTGCTTACTTACCATTAATAAGTTCAATAATGGTAAAAAACATATTTCTGGAAATCGCTGTGAGCGTGGTGCTGGAATTATATCTAATAATACTGATTTGCCAAATATGATTAAGTATAAATTTGAAAGAATTTTTGGATATATACCTTTAAAAGAAACTAATGCACCACGTGGAACTATTGGTATCCCTAGGGTTTTAAATATGTACGAGGATTATCCTTTCTGGTTTACCTTTTTTACTAATTTAGGTTTTCGTGTAATTTTATCTGAGAAAAGTAACCGAAAAACATATGAAAAAGGAATGGAATCTATGCCTTCTGAATCAGTATGTTATCCTGCTAAGCTTGCTCATGGACATATTATTAGTTTATTAGATTCAGGTGTTAAAACTATATTTTATCCTTGTATTCCATATTCAAGAAAAGAATATGAAAAATCAGATAATCATTATAATTGCCCAATTGTTATTTCTTATTCTGAAGTATTAAAAAATAATGTAGAAGAATTAAAACAAAATGATATTAAATTTTTAAATCCATTCTTGCCTTTTGATGCTAAAAACTTAACAAAACGTATTATGGAACTAGATGAATTTAAAGAATATCAGTTTAATAAAAAAGAATTATTAAATGCTGCTAAAAAAGCTGAAGAGGAATATCAAAAAGTAAGACAAGATATTCATAATAAAGGTAAAGAAATATTAGAATATATTGAAAAAAATAACTTAAAAGGAATTGTGTTAGCAGGTCGTCCTTATCATGTTGATCCAGAAATTAACCATGGTATTGATACTCTAATTACAAGTTTAGGACTATGTGTTTTAACAGAAGATAGTATCGCAAACCTTACGGAAGCAAAACGTCCTCTACGTGTAGTTGATCAATGGATGTTCCATGCAAGATTATATGCTGCATCAGAATTTGTTGGTAAACATGATAATTTAGAACTTGTACAATTAAATTCATTTGGTTGTGGTGTTGATGCTGTAACAACAGATCAAGTGGAAGAAATTTTATCTAGTTATGAAAAAATGTATACTTTAATTAAAATTGATGAGGTTAACAATTTAGGTGCTGTTCGTATTCGTATTCGTTCACTACTTGCTAGTATGGAAAAACGTTTAGAAAAAAAACAAGAAGAAAAACCACTTGGCGATTATGGAGTTACTAAAGTTTCTTTTACTAAAGAAATGAAAAAAGATTATACAATTTTAATACCTCAAATGGCACCAATACATTTTGAACTAATTGCCGATTCCGTAAGCTCAGAAGGATATCATGTTGAATTATTAAAAGATTGTACACCACATACTGTTGAAGTTGGATTAAAATATGTAAATAATGATGCTTGTTATCCATCAATTTTAACAACAGGTCAATTTATTGAAGCTCTTGAATCTGGAAAATATGATATAAACAAAACTGCTTTAATTATGTCTCAAACAGGTGGTGGATGTCGTGCAACTAATTATATAGGTTTTATTAGGAAAGCTTTAAAAGATGCTGGTTTTGAAAATACTCCCGTTATTTCATTTAATGTAGTAGGTATGGAGAAAAATCCTGGTTTTTCATTAACTGTACCTTTAATGGAAAAACTATTACGTAGTATTATCTATGGTGACTTATTACAAAAAATGTTAACAAAAAATCGTGCTTATGAAATTAATAAAGGTGAATCACAAAAATTATTTGATATTTGGATGGAAAAATGTAAAGATATATTAAAAAATGGAAACTCAAAACAATTTAAACAAAGTATTTATGACATTGTAAATGATTTTGAAAAAATTGCATTAAATACTTCTATTCAAAAACCAAAAGTAGGAATTGTAGGAGAAGTCTTAATTAAATATCATCCATTTGGTAATAATTTTGTTGCAAACCTTTTAGAAGAAGAAGGTGCAGAAGTAGTTTTACCAGATTTTATGGGCTTTATAAAATTTATGGCAACTCATAAAATTACTTTTAATCATTTATTAAAAATAAATAAGACATCTTCTAAAATATCAAAACTTGCAATTAAATTAATTGATATTTTAGAAAAAGATTTAAAATCAGCTTTATTGACTTCTAAGAAAAATTATTTACCACCTTGTGATATTTGGCATTTAGAAGAAAAAGTAAAAGATGTTTTATCTATTGGAAATCAAACTGGTGAAGGATGGTTTTTAACTGCTGAAATGATTGAATATATAGAAAATGATATTCCTAATATTATTTGTGTACAACCTTTTGCTTGTTTACCAAATCATGTTGTTGGAAAAGGTGTAATTAAAACCATTCGTTCAAAATATCCCGAAGCAAATATTTCACCTGTTGATTATGATCCAGGAGCAAGTCAAGCAAATCAAACTAATAGAATAAAATTGTTAATGACTGTTGCAAAAGATAATTTAAAATTAAAAGAAAATGAAAAGAAAAGATTACTAGAAGAAAATAGTACAAGTATAAATATAGAAAAATTAAAAATATAAAAATATTATTTATTAAAATTATCCTTTATAAAAAGAAATAAATTTTAGATAATTTATTTCTTTTTATAGTTTATATTATTATTAGAATATTTTTTTAATGTTTTAACTTTTTGAGTTTTAAGTACTATGTTATATTCAAAACTATTATAAATTCAGTTTTTCATGTATAGTTTACTATATATTGCTTATGTATACAGTGTTGTTTTCATAATATGTTTATTTCTGTGTTATTGGGTGTATCTTTTTCAGTTCTTTAATATTTAGAATTATGTAAATATTAAAAACAAGAAAATTTTTTAGGTTGTACACTTTATGTTTATCAAATTGTTTTATATGGTTTTCATAATTATCTACTTTGCAAATTTTTATAAATTTTATGATACTAAATTTAACTGTTGTTAATAATTGTCAATAAGTATATGTGTTTTTCCTATGTGTTAAAGTTTATGTAATCTAAATATTCTCTTTTAAGTATTTCTACAAAATCCTTTATTCCCTTGCATTTTTTTATATATTCATTTAATAATATATATTATATATTTACTATGTTTTTTTGTTTGTTTCAATTTTTATTGATTTTTCAATGCTTTTTTCTTAATATTGTTTACATAATTTTACGGATTATGCTAGTTAACTATTTTCCCTTTTTTTACCAATATTTTTTTATATAAATCATATAATTATACAATACCAATATTGATATTCCCTATATATTACTTTTGTTTTTCTTGTTTTTTATTTTATTCTTTACTTCTAACTTATATATTTGCTTGTAATTAAACATTTTTATGCTGAATATATATACTTTTATTTTAATTATTCTAAACATTATTTTCTAATTGTTATTTTTAATTTTTTTAATCCTTTCTATTTCTACTTTATGTATATTAATTTAAATTTTCTAAAACCTATATTTTATTTTTTGTATTAATTTACTTTCTATTTGATTTCACACTCAAATTATGTTTACTCAATTTTACTAATATCTTTAAGATTCTAATATGTTTTTTATATCTAACATATTTTTTTTTGTACTTCTATATCCTATTTCATATAAGTAGTCAATTTTACTAATATCTAATAAATCTATATTTTTTGTTTTTATTTTTAATAAATAGTCTGCTCCTGCTAACTCATAATTTGATAATTCATGTGATAATATATCTATAGAATTACTAATAACATTAATTATATTTTTTTGTATATTTTTATTTGTATTTATTTCTTTTTCGAATATAACAGATATTACCTTATCTGCCCCATTTATTTTCGTTAATTTCCAAGGTATATTTTCTCTTATTCCTCCATCAATTAATTTAGTATCTCTATATTTACATGGTGAAAATACACCAGGATAACTACAACTTGCCTGTACAACCTTTCCTATTTTAGCATCATAAATAAAATTAATATCATCAGAATATATTTGTCTATTATTTTTAGATGAAAAAACATTTAGTTTTCCATTATATAAGTCTACTGCTGGTACTATTAAATTCTTTTTTATTTGTTTTATATTTTCTATTCCTTTTTCTTTACATGCTGAATATATAATTTTTTCTATTTTATTTCCATTTGTTAATCCATCAATTAATATTTTTCTTTTAATGATAATTCCTAATATTAATTTTATAATATTAATTCCATCTATATATTTTATTTGTTTACAATATTTTTTAAATAATTTATATATTTCTTCTGATGTATATCCACATGCATATAATGTAGCTATAATACTTCCAGAAGATGTTCCTGAAACATATTTAAATTCTATATTTTCTTCTTCTAAAGCTTTTAATACTCCAATATGTGCTGCACCTTTTACTCCTCCTCCTGCAAAACAAATTCCTATATCCAATAATATCGCCCTTTATTATATTATTATTTATTTATAATTATATTCCTAAAAATTTTTTTGTTTTATTTTTTATAAATATTTTTTATTTATAATTATATAATGTTTTGTATAACTTTTTTAAATTGTATTTTAAAATTTATATTTTATATTATTTATTTTTTATTACCATTTTACTATTATTTTTATAAATAAAAAAAATAGCTTTACTATATGTTACACACTTCGTACATACAATCCAATAAACTTAACTTTGTTATATAAAATTTTTTTATTTCTTATACTTGTTAATTATCAAGATATTAACAAAAAAGTTTATTTTTCTTATACAATAAAAAAATAGTATTAAATTTAATTTTAATACTATTTTTGGCGGAGACGAGAGGATTCGAACCTCCGTATCCCTTACGAGATAAACACCTTAGCAGGGTGCCGCTTTCGACCACTCAGCCACGTCTCCATATTGAACCTTAATTTTTCTTAATTTATCATTCTAGTAAATTATGTTTTTAAAACATTGTAAGTATATATATAATTGATATTACGATAAATAAAATGGCGCAGAGGGTGGGATTCGAACCCACGGTAGGCTATAAACCTACGCCAATTTTCAAGACTGGTGCCATAAACCAACTCGACCACCTCTGCGTGTGTTACTAGATTAATCAGTAACAGTATATATATTAACACATTTAAGCATTACTTGTCAATAGTAATTTTGGGATTTTTTGTTATCTGCTAACCATTTAATTCACTTTTAATATTTGTTAAATGTATTAACAAATGTTTAATATTTTTTATATAATTTTTATAAATAAGTTATAATATTTTCTATTATTATATTTATTTATCATTTATATTTTTGTATATTATATATTTCTATTTTATTATTATTTACTTTTATATTTTTATTATTATATTTATTTACCATTTATATTTTTGTATATTATATATTTCTATTTTATTATTATTTACTTTTATATTTTTATTATTATATTTATTTACCATTTATATTTTTGTATATTATATATTTCTATTT
>CANAQC010000021.1 GCA_947363765.1 uncultured Clostridium sp.
TCTTTCAATATTTCATTTTCAATTTACATGTGACATATCTATTTTAAACCTATATTTTAAAAAATTTTGTAATTTATTTTATACTACCAATCTTAAAGTCTTTTCATACAAATTCTTCCCATACCAAATTTGCAAAATCTATTCCTTTGTTAGTTAATTTTATATTATCTACATCAATTTCAATTAAATTCTTTTTTGCTAATTTGTCTAATTCTTTTCTATATAAATAAATGGGATTTTGTATAAATTTATTTTTAAATTTAGAAATTGATACACCTTGTATTTTCCTCAATCCTAACATCATATATTCTTTTTGTTCATCTTCTTTTATTTGTATTTCATTAACAATTCTACATGTTTTATTATTATCAAGTTCTACTCCAATATTATTAATATATTTCTCTATATTTTGTGTATTACAATATCTAGTTTTATTAAAATATGAATGAGCAGAAACTCCAAATCCTAAATATTCTTTTTGTTCCCAACAATTCATATTATGTTTTGATTCATAGCCTTTTTTTGCAAAATTTGATATTTCATAATGAATATAGTCATTTTTTTCTAATATATATTTTGTATTCCAATACATATTTCTTTCTATTTCTTCTGATGGTAAAACTATCTCTTTATTTTGTATACTTTTATAAAGTTTAGTATCTTTTTCTACAATTAATGAATATATAGATATATGTTCTGGATTTAAATATACTACATTTTCTATACTTTGTTTTAGTATTTCTTCTGTTTGATTTGGAAGTCCAAGCATTAAATCTATATTAATATTTTTAAACCCTATATCTTTTGCTAATTCGTAGTTTTTTAAAAATTCTTCATAGGTATGAATTCTTCCAATTTCTTTTAACAATGTATTATTTATAGATTGCAAACCAATGCTTAACCTATTAATTCCACATTTTTTATAGTTTTCTAATTTTTCCTTTGTAATAGTTCCCGGATTTAGCTCTATTGTTATCTCACATTTTGTATCTATTTCATAATTTTTAGTTACGCAATTTATAAGTTCTTCTATTTTTTTACAATCTACATAAGATGGTGTTCCTCCTCCTATATAAATTGTATCTATAATTCTATGTTTTACTTTTGTACTATCTATTATCATTTCTTTTTTTAATGTCTCTATGTATTTTTCTACTAATTTCTCTTTATTACAAAAAGATGTAAAGTCACAATAATCACATTTTCTTTTACAAAAAGGAATGTGTATATAAATACCTAATTTTTCTTTCATTATTTGTCTCCATTTTGTTTTCTTAATTCACTTGCTATTTTGCATATTTTTTTTAACCTATGGTTAACACCAGATTTTCCAATAGTATTCTCTAGCATTTCCCCTAATTCTAATAAACTAGCATCAGGATTTTTACATCTTACATCTGCAATTTCTTTTAAAGTGCTAGGTAATTCATCAAATTTATTTGTTTTTTTAAGATATTCAATTTCTTTCATTTGTTCTACAGAAGCTTCTATAGTTTTATTTAAATTTGCAGTTTCACAATTTACTAATCTATTAATGTTATTTCTTGTATCTCTTACTACTCTTATTTCTTCAAAGTTTAGGACTGCTTTACTTGCTCCTAAAAAAGCAAGAATTTTTGATATTTCTTCTGCATCTTTACAATAAATAGATGTTGCATTTTTTCTTTTTAACATTTTTACATCTATATTAAATATTTTTAGTATTTCTAAAAGTATTTGTGCATTTGATATATTTTTTAATACAATTTCTAAATGATATTTATTATTGGGATTATTAAAAGAACCTCCACCTAAAAACGCCCCCCTTGCAAAAGCTTTTGCTAAATTTTCATTTTGTATTTTATTTATTACTTGTTCATTTAGTAATATATCATTTTCTATATATAAAATTTCTTCTAAATCTATTTTCTTAAAATTAATCTGATATACTTTCCCTTTTAACTTTATTTGATAATCTATTTTTAAATTATTAAGTAGTTTACTAAATCGATTAATATTATATTCATTTTCAGTAGAATATCTTATTTTTGTTTTTATAATACTTACATTCTTGCTAATTAAATATCCAACAAACTCTAATTTAATAGCTGGCTTATCTGCAAAATTATTTATTTTGCTTAATTCTTCTTTTATTGATTTCGAAAATGACATTTCTTTTCTCCTTTATAATCTAACACCGAATCATTCTATCTTTATTTTGCAAATCTTTTTTACATTCTATTTTTACATTACCATAATATTTTTTTACAATATCTATTACTTCTTTTTTTTGATCGTATCCAATTTCTAAAAAAATTGCACCATTTTTATTTAGGTAATTTTTTGCATTTTCTAATATTTCTTTATAAAACTTAAGTCCATCTTCTCCCCCATCTAGTGCAATTATTGGTTCTTTTTTTACTTCTTCTTCTAGCTCGTTTATTACATCTTTTTTTATATAAGGTGGATTTGATACTATTATATCAAATTTTTCATATATTTTACTAAATAAATTAGAGTGAATCCACCTTATATTAGAAACTTTATTATTTAATTGATTTTTTTTTGCTACTTCTAAAGCTTTATTACTAATATCTGTTGCAATTATCTCACAATTAGGCAAATATTTTGCAAGTGAAATTGCAATTATCCCACTTCCTGTACATAAATCTAAAATCTTTGCTTTTCCATTTTTTTCGTTATTGCAATAATTTATAACTTCTTCTACTATAACTTCTGTATTTGGTCTTGGAATTAATACATTTTCATCTACATAAAAATTAATCTTCATAAATTCTTTTTTATTAGTAATATATTCAAGAGGAATATGTTTTTTTAAATATTGTAGTTTTTTTAGATACTCTTTTTGTTTAATATTATCTAGTTCTTTATTACTGTTAATAACTAGATATTCTTTTGAAACTTTCATAATATTACAAAGAAGAAGTCTTGCTTTTAAAGTAGCATCTTCTATATTATTTTCTTTTAATTGTTTAATTGCATTTTTTAAATTTTCTTCTATTGTCATTTTACTTATCTTCCTTATTTTTGTATTAATAAAGGATAGAAAAAATTATTCTATCCTAAAAAACATAATAAAATTACTGTTGCAATTAAGATTGCTCCATTTAGATTATCACTTTTAAATTCTTCGTCATTTGTTTCATTTGTAATTTCATCTACTCTACTAATTTGTGCATATTCTACATCTGTAAACTTAAATCCCATTCTAAATTTTCTTATTTCTCCTTGACTTACATTGTCTAAGATAACATATTTAGTTCCTAAGCATACATCTCTTTTAGAATATAAATCTATTTTTAAAAATGATTTACTCATTTCTTCATCACTTTTAATCATTCCTCCAATATATCCATTTACATATGTAGCTTGTGCTTCATTTATATCAAGTTTTATTCCTATTAATTCATTCTCGTATATATCAATTGGATTATATGTACTTTTTATTATAATATCAATCATAAAATTTGAGAATATAAAAAATACAATAACACATAATGCATATATTCCAAATGTTCTTATTCTGTTTCCTTCTGCACCTTTCCCAGTTATATTAATTTTTGCCATATATAAATTCTCCATTTCTTAATTAGAATAGTTTTATTATAGCATATATCTACATATTTGTAAACCAAAATCCCTCTATAATTCAACAGTTCTTTGTAAATGTGTAGAATAAATTAGAACTTTGTATACAGACTTTTCTAATGATTCTTCTAATGCTTTTTTATAAATTTCTAATTGTTTTTTATATTTTTTTATAAGTTCATTTTCATCTTTTACAAAATCAGTTTTATAATCTACTAAAATAATATTATTTTCTTTATTAATATAATACAAGTCAATAATTCCTTGTACTAGTATTGTTTCTTTTGTTTCCTTTTTATAGATTTCTTCTGCTTTTATATTTATATAAAATGGTTTCTCTTTATATACCCTTTTCGCATTTTTTAAATCTTTAAATAAATCTGTTTTTGTAAAATCTAATAGAAGTTTTTTGTCAATTACTTCCGCTTCTTTTGGCAAAATATATTTATTTTGTACTAACATCTCTATAAAATTTTCTATCTTTTTTTCGTTATATTCTTCTTTAAATTCTAATTGTTCTAAACATAAGTGTATTAAACTACCTTTTCTTGAAGATGTTATTTCTTTTTGTTCCTTTAAAAATTCTGGTATTTTTCCTTCTATAGTATTATGTGTCATCTTACATAGTTTTGAAAAATCCAATAATTCTTCATCTATATAGTTTTGTTGTTTTATTTTACTAACTGATGTTTTTGTTGGAATTTTAGATGCAAATATGTTTTCATATTCCCATACTAATTCTTTTTGTAAATCTTTTGATATTTTATAATTCTTACTTTCTTTAGAAAAATCTTTTTCTATTTGTTCTTCTTTTTTCTTGATGGATTTTACATATTCTTCTTTTTGGTATGTAAATAATTGAAAATTATTCTCCATTTCTTGTTTGTTATTTAAATACACAAGTTCTATCCAATCTAAATAAGAGTTATACTGCTTTAAGACATTAGGCATAATCTTAGAATTATTATAGGTTTGTAATATTTCTTGCTTTTTTTCTAATTCTTTTTGGAAATTTTTTTGTTTACCTACTATAATCAATTTTTCTTTTGCTCTTGTTAGTGCAACATATAATATTCTCATTTCTTCAGATAAAGTCTCTTGTTTTATTTTATTTGCAATTGCAATTTTTTGTAATGTTGGATATTCAATCTTTTTTTCAGAATCTATTAGTTTTGGTCCAATCCCTAGTTCCTGATGAAGTAAAATAGGTTTAGTTAAATCTCGCAAATTAAACTTTTTTCCTGTTGATGTTAATATAACTACTGGAAATTCTAATCCTTTACTTTTATGAATGCTCATAATACGAACAACATCTTCATTTTCTCCAATTAGTTTTGCAGATTCCATATCACCACTTGATGTTTGTACTTGCTCCATAAATGTAATAAATTGGAACAATCCTTTAAAGCTAATTTTTTCATATTCCCCTGCTTTTTCATATAACATTTTTAAATTTGCTTGTTTTATTAATCCATTTGGCATTAATCCTACATAATGATAATATCCTGTGTCTAAATAAATTTTCCAAATTAGCTCATCTAATGCCATATACTTAGTTTCTTTTCTCCAGTTATCTAATGATTGCAAAAATCTACTCATCTTTTCTTTTAGACTGTTATCTATTTTTTCTTCTTGTATTGCATTTAAAAAAGTTTGATAAAAATATTGATTTTTTCCTTTTGTTTCTCCAAGAATTTTAATTGTAATTAGTTCATCATCTTCTATTCCAACAATACTTGAACGCAATACACTTACTAATGGAATATCTTGCATTGGATTGTCTATTACTTTTAATAATGATAATATTGTTTGTATTTCAATAGTTTCTAAATATGAATTAGTAACATCACTAAATACTGGAATGTCTAATTCGTTTAATTCTTTTTCATAAATAGATGCTAAATTTGAAGTAGCTCTTAGCAAAATTACAATATCTCTATATTGTAATTTTCTATATCCTTGTTTTTTATCATAAACTTCATAATTACCATAAGAAATTACTTCTTTTATTTTGTTTGCAACAAATCTTGCTTCTAACACAATATCTTCCACTTGCTCTATATCATCTAATTGTGTACTTTCTTCTTTATCCATATTAGAATCAATTATATGTAATTCTGTTTTAAATTTACTTTTTTCATTTTCTGGATAATTTGCACCTAAATTTAAATATTCTTCTTTATTATAATTTATATCTCCTAATTCTTTTGTCATAATTTGTTCAAAAATTTGATTAGTAAAATCTAGTATATTTTGTCTACTACGAAAATTTTTAAATAATTGTATTTTTAGCGAATCTTCTGTACTTTTTTCCTCTTCTAATTTATATCTTTCATATTTTTCAATAAATAATTCAGGTTTTGCTTGCCTAAATTTATAAATACTTTGCTTTACATCTCCTACCATAAATATGTTTTTTTGGTTAGATATAATATTTAAAATATATTCTTGTATTAAATTGCTATCTTGATATTCGTCTATTGCAATTTCTTTAAATTTGTTTTGATATTCTAATGCTACTTTTGTTGGAACTTTATTCTTTTTGTCATCTTCTTTTACAAGTATTTTTAATGCAAAATGTTCAATATCTGAAAAATCCATCATATTTTTCTCTTGTTTTTTCTTAGCAAATTTTTCTTCAAATTCAAATATTAAATTTTTTAATGCTTCTAAAATAGGATATAAAAAAATTTGATCTTGTTTTGCTTCTTCTGAATTATATAGTAATATACTTTTTAATACTTTATTCCAATTTTTCTTTACTTGGTCTCTTTTTTGTTTTGCTTTTTCTTTTTCTTCTACGACAATTTTATTATCTCTTGGCCATGTTTGCCACTTAAATTGGTTTGCTAAATTATATATTTCATCCCAAGTAGTTATACATTTTTGCATATTTTCAAATTCTTCTATATCATAATTAATTGTATTTTCAAATTTATCTAGTTCAGGAAATTTTGCTAGCCTATTTTTAATAGCTTTTAATTCTAATTTACAAGCTATTATTTGCTCTTGTATTTCTTTTTTTAAAACTTGTCCACATTTAGTTTCTATAAAGTCTTTTTTAGTATTATTAGGCTTAAATTCTTCTACCATTTGTTCTAACCATTCTTTAGGAAATGGATTAGAACAAATAGTTCTAACAATTTTTAACAATATCTCTTTTAGTGGTTCATCTCCTTTATAATCTGAATAAGTTTCTACTAATTTTATAAATTCTTTATCTTCGTTTTCATATTTTTCATAAAACAATTCTTCTAAAACTTCTTGTTTTAAAAGTTCTACTTCTGTTTGGTCTCCAATTCTTATATTAGGTGATATTCCAATTTCATAAAAGTAATTTTTTATAACATCTAAACAAAATGAATGTATTGTACAAATATGAGATTTAGATAATAGCAATATCTGCTTTTGCATTCTTTTATCTTCTGGATGTTCTTCTAAATATAAATAAATTGCATCTAATATTCGTTGTCTTGTTTCGCTTGCAGCAGCATTTGTAAATGTAACTACTAATAATTCATCAATATCAATTTTCTCTTCTACAATTTTATGAATAATTCGTTCTACTAATACTGCGGTTTTTCCACTTCCGTGCTGCTGCTGCAACTAATATATTAGATCCTTTAGAATATATTGCTTGTGTTTGTTCTTTTGTCCATTTTACATCACTCATACTTTTATTTAACTTCCTTTTATCTTTACTTTTGTATTATTATATCGATTTTTGTTTCTTTTTTCAATACTAACTTATAGTAAATATTTTTATTGTTTTTGGATAGGATAATAATAATAATTTTTTAGGAGGATTTTATATGGAGAAAAATACAAATTTATATGTTTTAAATGAAATTCATAAAAGTGCTAAAATGGGAATGGATTCTATTTCCTATGTTTCTGAAAAAGTTTCAGAACCTAATTTAAAGGATAATTTAAGTTTTCAATATACTCAATATGGTGATATTTTAGATAGTGTAAATGCAATCTATAAAAAATATGGTGATATTCCACATGATGATAATCTAATGACACAAGCCATGGCATGGACTGGTATTCAAATGAATACTATAACTAATAAGAGTAATTCTCATATTGCTGATATGTTAATTCAAGGAACTACTATGGGAATTATTGAAGGAAGAAAATTATTAAATCAAAACCCTACTATTGATAAAGAAGTTCGTGGAGTATTAGATACTTTTGTAAAAATGCAAGAAAATAATGTTGAACAATTAAAAACATTTTTATAATAAATGTAAAATACTACCTAATAAATCTTACTTTAAAAGTATTGTTTATTAGGTAGCTTTTTTCTATTTTCTTATTTTGGAATATATAGTAACTTTATTTCCATTCTTGTCTTTTGTTTTTTTAGACTTCCATCTTGGTTCCCATGGATATATACATTTTACAATACTTAATAATAAAAGAAGTATTAGTATCAAAAATGTCCAAAATGGATTTACTCCTAAAAGGTACGAAAATTCTACAATACCTTTTAACATATACTGCCTCCAATATTAAAGTTATTCTTATTATACTTTATATTTAAAATTATGTCAATTAGCTTTAATTTAGTCTATTTATGCAATACTTCCAATTTTTGCCCCCAAATATATATTAAACTAAAACAAGGCATTTATAAATAAAAACACCTTGTTTTAGTTTAAGTCCTTTTCTTAATTCTCTCTATCTATTTATTATATAACTTTAAAATCTACTTTTTTATCTTTTTTAATAATATAAATCATTATCAATACTTTTGCGTAGTAAAACAGAATGCTAATATTTTAGCATTCTGTTAGTATTATGGCTCCTCGTGCCTTTTTCGTTTTTCTCAAAAACTTTTGTATCTTCGCTGTTGTCAACACTTTCAGACTTTCATTTTTTCTATGTACGGTCGTGTGAAAGGTATCCCAAAACCTTTGAAAGTATGCCCAAAACACTTATAATTTTTTCAATTTGCATTTCATTTATAACTTGATATATAAAAAACTTTATGGTAATATCATAACAGAAAATAATTATCTTTCATATTAGCTTTACCTCCAGTTATCATTAATATATTCTGTTAAAGCCATAATAAATGCCATTTCTGTTAAATCTATTCGTGATATTTTATCATGTGTTAATAATTGTATTCCTCCACCTTTATTATGTCTTTCTTCATCTTCTTCAAATATTTTATTCATTACTTGACTTAAATCTGTATTTATAACATCTTGAACTAATCTTTCTGGTACAGGAAATGATGGACTAGTGCCATAGCTTTCAAAGTTTTTATTATCTTCAATCACTGCAATATTAGTAATTAGCCATCTGCCTAATGAATTATTAATTCCACTTTCTATTGATAAATATAAATCCGCTTTTATATTATTTTCTTGTGCATATTCTTTTAGATTTTTAACTCTATTCTTTGCTCCAGTATATATCTCATCGTTTACAGGTTGTTCACTTACATTTGATTCTACTGGTATTCCCTGAATTTCTATATCATCAAAATAATTCAATAATGCTCTTTTTGCTCCTTCTATTTTTCCTTGATTTTTTGTTGCTATTAATACTTTCATAATTTTACTCCAATCTATTTATTTAATAAATATTTCTCGATATTAATAATATTTGGAAACACTAAATTTTTATTTCCTGCTTTTACTAATTCTAGCACTCTATTAGCTTTTGTATTTAATTCTTTTTTTAAATCATCATTTACTGTTACTTTTTTATTTTGTTTTATATATTCTTCTTTTATGTATTTTGTTGTTATTGGAAACATATTTTGAATTAGAAATGCACTTTTTCTTCCATATATGTATCCAAATACTATCGTATCTACTCTTTTATATCTTGCTAGTTTTTTATGATATATTGCTTTATATTTTTCTACTTTACTACTAACAGGAATAAACCAGTATAAACCGTTATTTCTACTATCTTTAAAACAATAGTAACATGGTCTCATATGTCCATTTTCTTTATTAACCATTAGTTCTTTATCTTTTATTTCTTCAAAAAATTCATCTTTTATAAAATAAAAATGACCTGCTTGTATATTCAATATTTCCACTCCTAAAATTATGACCTTGCCTTTTTTTATAAAAGCAAGGTCTTTTAAACATTTATTAACTGGTCTTTTTATGGTTCGCACACCAGTTAGCGAAAAACATTTATGAATCAACCTTTTTATTGTTCGCATGTTGATTAGCGAAAAACATTTATTGAAAAAACTTGATGTCATTCTTATTATATTCATTTTAGCAAATTTTATTTACTTTGTAAAGGCTTTTTCAAAAAATTATGTTATAAAAAATATTTCTAAACAAGTCCAACTATACAAGTAGGACTCGTTTTTAAAGTTCAGTTATAGCAATATTTTCATAGTTTTCGTACGGTCGTTGTACGGTCGTGCGAAACATATTTGAACAAATGTGAAAGTATATTGAAAGGTATATATTATAAATTTTATCAATTAATTATATTGCTGTAATCTTTAACACTGTAGCTATATCGCAGTAATATTAATGCTTTCAACATAGTAAAACAGAATGCTAACATTCTAGCATTCTGTTTACATAATGTCTCCTTTGCGTATGACGTATTCGAAAACTTTAACGCAAAAAAGTTACTTATTTCCGTTTCAAATATAGTTATAGCAATAGTTGCAAGAAATGTATCCACAAATCGGTGTTTTTCGTCTATAACTATGTTTTTAATTTAACATAAAATTTTAGGTTTGGCAATACTTTTAGAAAAATTTATATTTTAATAATTTATTATTTAATTAACTTTTTAAATGAATTAGCATTTAGTATAGTATTTGAAACAAATTTTCCCTTATAGAAATTAGCCCAGTTATTAAAAATACAAGGTGCATTTTTTGCTTTTTCTAATGAATCTATTTTTATAAAGTTAATTTTTATATTATTTTCCTTTGCATATTCAGTTAATTCATTTACTTCATATTCTACATAAGGACATTCATTACTATAATAAATAGTAAAGTCTTGATTATCTATTTTCATAGTTCTTGCTATTTCATTGAATTTAGGTGTTTCTCCATCTTCAAATTGTAATGCTAATAATTCATAATCTGCTATACTATCTACTACTTTAAATCCATAGTGTTCAAAAAATTTCTTTTCGCCTAAAAATGGTTTCTTCTTTTTAGAAACTAAAGTACATATACCACTTTTGCCTTTTTCTTTTGAATCATTTATTGCATATTCTAGTAATTCTTTTCCAATTCCTTTTCCTTTAAAACTTCCTGCTACCCATAAGCAATAGATATATTCATAATTTTTACCACTAATAGGAATCCAAGCTGTTTCTATTGGTTCATATTCAATAAATATTTTCCCTCTTGCATTTAGTTTTCTAAATACATGCCCATCTTTTAACTTACTTTTAATCCATTCCTTTTTATTATCTACTCCTACTTGATGTTTTGGAGCACCAATCGCACAACAGATATGTTCTTTTTCTATGTTTTCTAATGTTAAATTTATATATTCATTCATATTTTTCCTCTTTTCTATATAAAGGCTAATTGTTCTTCTTGTTCAATTTCTTTTTTATACGCCTTTACTATATCATTCATTTTATAAAGTAGTCCATACTTTTCGCATTCTTCTTTAAATATTTTGTCTAAATTTTTATTCAATGGATAACAAAAATAGTTATTTCCATAAGTCTTAATATACTTTTGTTTTAATTCAGAAAAAGTTTTATCTAATTGTTCATAGAAGTATTCTCTTTGATTTTCTCTTAATGTAACTCCTCCCATAGAAAATATAAATTTTGCTCCATTTTCATAAGATAGTCTTATTACATTTCTAATATTTTCTTCTGAATCTGTTATAAATGGAATAATTGGAGTTAATAATGTTCCAACAAATAATCCTTCTTTTGATAGTTTTTTCATTGCTTTTAGTCTTTCAGAAGAAACACATACTCTTGGTTCTACTTTTTGTGATATACTATCATCTGCTGATGTAATTGTAAATTTAAGTATTACATCTGCTTTTTTGTTTATTTCCTTAAATATGTCTATATCTCTAATTATTAAATTACTTTTTGTTTCTATTGATACTCCAAAATTATAGTATGAAATCAGTTCTAATGATTGTCTTGTTATTTCATATTGTTTTTCAAAAGGATTATAAGTATCTGACATTGCACCTATTCCTATTACACCTTTTTTTCTTTTTGATTTTAATTCTCGATTTAATATTTCTATTTCATCTTTTTTAGCTCTTACTCTGTCAAAATCTTCTACTTGATAACAATTACTTCTACTATCACAATAAATACATTTATGGCAACAACCTTTGTATAGATTCATATTATAATCAATTCCAAACCATTCTTCTCCATGTGTCGCTCTTTGAAGTATTGTCTTTGCTTCTATAAATTCCATAATTATTCCTTTTTTCTTATTGGATGTCTTATAACTGTCTTTAATTTACTCACATCACATTTTCTTGGATCACTCAAATATATTTCATGATGAAATCTGCTATCTGTAATATCTACTTCATATCCGTTTTCTATCATATATTCATGCATTAAATTTATTGTAGATGGCTCATCATCATAAGAACCTATGTGCATACATTGAACACAAATTCCTTCATCATAAGTTAAAAATTCTACTTTTGAAAAGTCTATTTTTTTCTTATTTGTCGCTTCCTTTATAGCCCACTCAAAATCTTCTTTTGTTACAAAGTCTGGTAACCTAATAATAGATATAAAGTTCATTTGGTTTTTACTATTATAGTCAATGCCATCCTTCATCCCTTCTTGCCACCAAAATCCTTCTAGTGGTGGAACTACATATTCAAAATAACCATCTATTTTATGTGTTCCCTTATAACTCATTTTTATAGTAAAAGCAATCGCATATAAAAGACCTATTGTCTGTTTATATTCTCCATTTTCATCATTAGGATTTCCTTTTCCTCTAACTGCAATATAATTCATTTTAGGAATCGTTATAATGCTAGATTTATTCTTTGGCATATAAAATTCCTTATATTCTTTTTTATAATCAAAAGCCATAACTTTTTCCTCCTTAAATGAAGTATATATCATATAACTTGACAACTGTGTGTCATATTATAAATAATTTTTTAAAGTTTTTTCTAATTTGTCTTTTATAATATTTTTTGCTTTAATTGGTGATAAAACTTTTATATGTTCTCCAAAAGATAAAATATAACCATATATCCATTCATTTTCTGGATATTTCACTTTTATAATAAAGTTTCCCTCTTCTTTTTTCGTTATTTCTTTACTTTCAAATTCATCATATACTCTATAAGTCATAGCTTTACTTATTTCTAGTTCAAGTTCTATTATTTTGAAGTTATATTTTTCATTATCTTCTTTTGGTAGTTCTCTTTCAAAATGTTCTTGTAATATCTTAACTTCTTTAATTCTAGCAATTTTAAATATTCTATAATCTTGTTTTAATTTACAATAACTTACTAAATACCATGATTTATCTTTAAACCATATTTGTAATGGTTCTACAGTTCGTTTACTTTCTTCTCCATTAGAATTATAATAAGTAAATTGTACTAGCTGCTTATTTAAAATGGCAGATTTAATCATGTCAAATCGTTCTTCTTGTATATTACCCCAATTAGAAAAATCAATTTTAATCCAATCATTTATTTTTTTATTAAATAATATACTTAACTTCTCTAAAATATCCTTCTCATCTTGTCCTTTTACTTTTTTCATTCCTTGTAAGGCAAACAAAATTTGATTTTGTTCTTCTTCTGAAAGTATTGTTTTATTTAGTACATATTCATCTAAAAGTCCTATTCCTCCATCTTTTCCTTTACTTGCATAAATTGGTATGTTTGCTGTGCTTAATATTTCTATATCTCTATATATTGTTCTTGTAGATACCTCAAATCTATCAGCTAATTCTTTAGCTGTAGTTTTCCTCTTTTGCATTAGTATATATACTATTTCAAATAATCTATTATTTACTTGCATCATTTCCTCCTACCAATATTATAGCATATAAATATGACATCTGTCTGTCATATTTTAAGAAAAAAGAATATTAATTTTTTAATTTCATATTTTTATTGAATTTTCTCTTAATCCATTGTATAATCTATTTACTTTTCATTCAAAAAAATTTTATTTCTAGGAGGTTTTATTCATGAACGATTTTTTTAATTCTTTATCCGATGGATTGCGTGAGCTTGATTTATCACTTCATAATACCAAATTAAAAGATACTTTCGTAGATAGTTTTATACATGAGTTACGAGATTATTTAGTTAAGTCAGATGTTACTTATAGATTAGCAAAACTACCACCAGATACATTACTTGATATTAACGAAATTGAGAAAAAACATATTCAATGTTATTTTAATCATGAAGAATACAATATTCCAAACGAAATGATTTATAAACAAGAATTAAATGGCTTAGTTAATGATGGATTTATCAAACTTCAATTACAAGATGATGGATTATATCATGTAGTTAGAAGATCCGAATTACCTCATTCTCATGACAATTAAAAAAGAAAGCTAAACGATACTTTCTTTCAAAAAATATTGCTTGCTTTCTTCCCGTTCCATCTAAATTATATTTTAAAGGATTTATATAAATTTCTGTTCCATCACTAGTAAGCCAAATTGTGTTATTTTCATCTGTTCTATATATTTTAATATTATTGTTTTTTAATCTCTCTATTATATCTATATCAGGAAGATTATTCGAATTATCTCTTCCGACTGAAATTATTGCATATTTAGGTTTAACTTTTTCTAAAAATAATTGGCTTGTGCTACTATTAGAGCCATGATGTGCTACTTTTAATACATCTACTTTATTCCATTCAACCATTTCTTCTACTCTTGTTGTAGCATCTCCCATAAATAGATATTTAGTATTTGCATAGTCTAATTCAATTACTATTGAGGAATCGTTAAGATTGTTTTTTGCATCAACACTTAAAATTTTCCAACTAGCATTGCCAATTTTGTATTGTTTTTCGTTTGATGCTTTTAGATTTTTATTAACATTTACATTATTTCTTTCAATTGCCTTTAATAATCTTTCATAAGTTTGTGTATCATTTTCTTTGTTTGGCATATATAAAGTTCCTATTTGTAATTCATCTAATATTTCGTAAGCACCTCCTATGTGATCTTCATCACAATGCGTAAGTATAAAATAGTCTATTTTGTCTATATTCTGTGCTTTTAAAAATTGCACAATATAATATCCATCTTGGTCATTTCCACTATCTATTAGCATATTACAACCATTTATAGTTATAAAAGTACTATCTCCTTGTCCCACATCTAAATAAAATATGTTTAATTCATTTTGATTGATGTTTAGATTTGCATATTCAGGATTATTAGTTTCTGTATGTATATTATTGTTTTGCATTACAATCGCAATTATAATTATTACAAAAAATATCAAAAATACTAGTATTTGACTTGCTACTTTTTTCTTATTCACTTTATTCCCCTTTTAGATATGTTTTTATTTCTTATATTTAATTTCTCTCAATTATAATATCTGCTACTGTCAAATTAGTTTCATTTGTAATATTGTCTATAATTGTTTTAGCAACATCACACGGTTTCATAAATGTAGATTGCTTTTCTTCTGATACATAATCTCTACTATTTTTATAAAATTCTGTATTAATTCCACCTGGATATACTCCTATTACTTTTACACTCGTGCCTTTATAAGCTACTTTTAAACTTTCTGTATATCCTCTTTCTCCCCATTTAGTAGCACAATATACCGCTTCTTGTTTGTTTCCTCTTAATGCTGCTGATGACATTATATTTACTATTTTTAAATCTTTTTCTTCTTTTACTTTTAAAACTTCTGTTGAAAACAAAATCATACCTCGCAAACCCTTAAAGCATTTATCTATATCTTCTTTTTCATATTTTGTAGGCAACTTAAATGATGGTTCTCCTGCATTATTAATTAGTATTTTTATATTTCCTAAATTTGATATTTCATTAATAACATTTTTAACAAATGCACTATCTGAAATATCTCCTATAAATCCTTTGTAGTTATCTTTATATGCATTATCTAAGATTTGCATTCTTTCATAATCTCTATCGATGTTACATACCAAATAATTCTTCTCTATAAATTGCTTAACAAGTTCTAATCCTAGTCCACTCGCTCCACCTGTTATAATTACTATTTCTTTGCTCATTTTGTTTCCTCCTCTTTAACTTTTTTATCTACTCTTTTTCCGAACTTTATACCTTCTGGATCATTCTGCTCTCTATAATAAGTAATATATTGTGCTGTAACCATTGGATTTATGGAAAAGTAGTATTTACAAAGCCTTCTAAATAAGAGTAAACTATCATCATTTTCATAAAATAATAATATATCTAACATCTCATCTAATTTTCTTTGAATATACCTTTCATCTTTTACTTTATCTTTTATAATTTTTTCTATTTCAGATTTTACTATTGCATATCTTTGTTTATGCAACTCTATAATAGATTTGCACATATCATACAATTCTTGTTTTTCCATAATCTACCTCGCTTTATATTATACTACTAAAGGCTCTAATTGTTTTACGAAATCTAATATTGTATCTAAAACAATATCTGTCTCTTCTCTTATCCAATTATATCTACTATTTTGAACATTTTCTAAAAAGTTAGCATTCTTAAATATTTTACTTAATTCATTTGCTATTTCAGATGTAGTATTAATTTTTAAATCACTATTAATACAATATATATTAATTAACTTAATTAATAATGACTTGTCCATATTTCCCTCTGTTATAAGATAATAAAAATCATATATATCCTTATATCTTGTTGTTCTAATACCATGTTTTAACATAGATAATAATTTTTCAACAAAAATCTGCTCTTTAGTATTTATTAATAATGTCATACTGTTATTAAACACTTCAAAGTTAAACATATATTCTTCTTGCTCTATATCCAAATTGTTATGTACTCCAATATCAATTTTAGTTTCTATTTGATTTCTAAATGAATCTTTTAAAACAATATTAACTCTTTTCCCATGATAATCTTGATGCTTTAAAGGTTTTATCTTTTTATTAACTATTATCTTTATTCCATCATCGATTTGATTTAATTTATCAAATAATAACAATATACTTTTATCTTCTAAAGAATATCTAATTAGGTCTATATCAATATCAACAGTGGCTCGTCTTTTATCATTAGTTATATTAAACATAACTACTCCACCTTTGACTGTAATATTGTTTCTATAATTAGATTTTGCAATCTTACTTAATATTATATCTTGCGCAACTTTTGATGTTGCATAAGCATCTTCATATCCTTTTTCTAAATAAAAATCTATGCTTTCTAATAAGTTTATCACTAAAAAACCTCCCTATGTATAATTTCAAAAATGTTTTTTCCATTAGCAAAACATTCTAAATAATCTGCAAGTAAACTCATATCTATTTCATCTGAAATTTCTCTGTAATTACTTATTATTTCCTTGTAATAATCAAATGATATTGTATTCTTATTTCTTATCAGTTCAATTAGCATTCTCTCCTTGTTATAAATATTTATTTGAACATTATTATAATTTATTTGACTTCTTCCAATTTCAAAAAAATGGTTTGCCATAAATATTTGCTCTATTTTATCATTCAATATTTTCTTGGCATTGTGTTTTGTAGCTAAAAAATATTTGCTAGGTATGTAATCAGTTAATTCTAAATAGAAAAATGCACTTTCTGATGTAAAAATACTATTAGGATATCTTTTCACAATATATTCCAAAGGATTGTATTTTTCAGTATCTGTATATAGACCACTTTCAATCTTATATAGTTCTTTGTTTGCTACTTTTTTATTTATATTATAATTATCTAATCCATTATTTTTCAATTCACTATATGTATATATCATTTTTTCGCCCCCAACTATATATTAAACTAAAATAAGGCGTTTGTCAACAAAAACGCCTTATTTTAGTTTAACTTCTTTCTTTTATTAATCCTTTTTATCTACTTTATTATATCAATTTCAAACTTATCTCTTTATCTTTTTTATTAATATTTGCCATTCCCTTGACCATTGCTCATTATTCTTGAAAAATATTTTACTTGAAGTTGATATTTTGCAATAACTTTTTAAACATTCATAATCTAATGTAGCATCTAGTATTAAAATTTTCGTATCTACATTTGCTAATCCTAATACAAAGAATATATCTTGAAATTCTTTGCATACTTTGTCAAGTTGAAATTTATAATAACATAATTTGATAAAGTAACATATGATTTCAGCTGAAAATACAGTTTATGTAATAATTAACAGCACATCTAAATTTTCTAATTGAATCATCAAAAAAATATATATAACAATAAAAACAGTAGATTTAATAATCCATCCTAACATCATTTTATCTACTACCTTTTTTGTAAAAAAAACACTTTCATAGCAATTTAATCCTAATTTTTCAATAGATGGTTCTTCACTATTATTGTAATAATTTTTAGTTTCTCTAAGCGTTGTATTAACACCAAATGATTCTTTAATAAGTGACTTCCTTCTTTCATTCTCTGCGAGATTACTAAAATATATTTCATTTATATTTGTTAAAATCACATATCCTATAGTTAAAATAATGCTAATTATAATAATTATACTTTTATATTCAAAATCAAATATTAATATAAATGAGATAATTATATTTAACAAAAATAGTATATTTCCTAAATCACTAATTTTATTTGTTGTGTCATATAGTTCTTGAATTTCATCTTTTCTATCACTATTCATATTTTAAACCTCTGGGAACACCTTTTTAATTTCTTCAGAAGCAGAATATGGTTTACCATCATTTTCATATTCTATAGCTTTATCAATTCTTTCTAGTGCACGATCAATTCTATTTAAAATTGATATATCATAAGTTAAATTTTTTAATTCATTGAAAGCCTTCTTTGCATAATCTGTATAACTTGTACAAGTGTAATATGCATAGTTCATATTATAAGCAATTCTTTCTTCAATTTTATATGAAGTTAAATCATGATAATTTACGTTTATATTCCAATGTTTAATTAATCTAACTAATGGTTTTATTTTATATGAATTATTATTGTTTGTTTCAGTTAGCTTATCATTAAAATCATTAGGATATGTTGACATCCAACCTCCATTACTATCTGGTATATAATATGTCCCCCAGCTATTATATGCAGGCACTAATTCAAACTTAATTTTATTTAACTCCAAAACAATAGTAGGTGATGATTGATATATTTCCGATGTTGAATATTTTGCTTCTGCAAATCTTTTAAGCCTATCTAAAAAAGTCTGAGGCTTATAATTATTAGAATTATCAAAGACAATCATATAATCCACATCTGAATTTTCATCTACTTTTCTTGGCAATATAGTTACTCTTGTATAAGAACCAAATTTAAATTGTTCTTTAATATCTGAACCAAAGTACGAATTTAGTCTTGTTTCAAGAGTATTTATAGAAGTATTAATACTATCTTTTTCATTTGAAGAAAGTACAAGATTAGAAGCACAATCATTTAAATATGAATTTACTGACATATTTATTCCTCCTTTATTTTTACAAAATACAAATATTATAACTTTCGTGTTCCCATATTTTTACATTTTCAAAATATTATATCAAAACTTAACAATTAAAACAATAGTTTAACATTTTTTATGATATTTTTTAATCACTAAAATTGTAAAAAGGCTGTTACTTTCACAAATAACAACCTTTTGCATATCTATCTTTTTTCTTTGTTTTAGCAATATCTTCTTTTGAATTTTTCATCTGCATTTCAATTTTAATTACTTCTTTAACCTTTGGTGTATCTTCCAAAATATAATTTGCTGTTTTTAGATTTTTTCTGTACTTATTTAGAATTGTAGTGCAGTTATTTCGCTTTTCTTTGTATTCTTCTATTAACTTATCATTTGTACAATTTTTTAGCTTATTTCTGTATTTTTGCCTTAAATTAGTAACATCTTCAATATCTTTTTCAGTTTGTGTAATATAGCTTTTTACATCTTCTGTTGTTTTTAGTTTTTCACTTACAATAAGTCTAATTTCATTAGAATATCGCTCCATTTTTCTTACTTCTTGTTTCATTTCTGGAGATAATGGCTGATAATTCTCTCGTTTTGGTAATAGTCCTAATAAATGAAATAGTAATAAAAATAATACATCAATTCCACTCATTTTACTAATGTCTTTGAACTTGCCTTTATATTTATAGACTTTGTATTTTTGCTTTTTCTTTTTATGGTGTATAAATTCCATATATCTATTTTGATAATGATATGGATTGTGTTCAACTTTGTTTGCTATATTCTTTGGCAAATATTGTTCTCCTAAATGATACATCCTTATTGCTTTTTTATCATTTATTGAACGAATCGTTGGATATTTTCTGTTATAATCATCATTGATAATATAACCTTTTTTGAACATTATCTTTTTAAATTGTCCATAATTTATGCACATTTCCATTGTTTCATCAATTGCTTGTCTTATTACATTATACTTTGTTGGCTCTCCTCTTTTTTCTGCAAAATATATACTTCTTGGTGTCTTTCCTGATGGTTTTTCAATTACTGTTAGTCCATATTCTTTGCATAGATCATCTGATAACTCTCTGAAATGATAATATGCTCCTTTGTTACAGTCAAACTTCTTGCCTGTAAACATATTAACGGAATTTACTACAAAATGGTTATGATATGTGCCAGTATTGAAGTGTGTCGCAACTACTACTTGATATTCACTCCACATTTTTTCTGCAAGTTTTACTCCAATTTTGTGTGCTAATTCTGGCGAAACTTCTCCTGTTTTAAAACTTTGATATGCGTGATAAGCAACGTTCCCTGTGCATTTATCAAATCTATTTTGTACTGCCCTCATTTCTTCATAAGCTGTTTCTGCTTTACAATTTACTCCTGTTACATACATAGCTTTTTCATTTTTATCAATAGTTTTCTCATCATTTTCTGCATATTTTAATACTTGTTTTAAGTCTGAAAATGTAGTTTTTTCTGGATTTTTTGCATAGCTTATTACTCGAGAAATACTATCTTTAATTGCCCATATTTTTGTTGTTGCCACCCACATCACCATCTTTTTTATAATTGTAAATATCTAAAAAATCACTTTGCATTTTTGTTATTTTATCTTTTATTTCTTCATCACTCATATAAGGAAATTCATTTTTTAGTTCAACAATTCCATTGTAAACTTTACGAAGTTCTTCATCTGGTATTGAACAAATCTCCTTTTGTAATCCTGCTTTTCTCAAATAAGATGACAAATTTAAGTTGCTCTTTTTAGCATTCCTTTGTAGTTTTTTCTTCTCATTTTCACTCACTCTAACATTAATTCCTATTGTTCTATTTCTCATAATTTTTCACTTCCTTTTTGATAAATTTTTGATCCATTTTTTATAAAAACTTCCTTAAAAATTTTTAATTTCTTATCTAATTTTAAATCTATTTTTCTAATTTTTTCGTTTTATAAGGTAGGGGTTATAGGGGATAAAGATCCCCTTTCAGCGTAAGCTGTCGGTTTTGTGGCAATACAAAACCTATGCTCGCTACACTTATAGACATTAAATTTGGCTATACATTTGATTGTTTGCTCCTACTAGTAATTTCTTATACATAAATTAGTTCTCTTAGTATAATTCCTTCTGCTGTATTTCTAAAATTATTCATCATGCCTACCCAATAAAGTTGGTCAGTATTTTTTATTTCTTCTGTTAAATTATTTTGCTTTTTCAATTGCTCTATTATAATATTAATTCTTTCCTCGGCTATTTCTTGAATCTCTTTTAAATGTTTATTCAAAGTTCCTTTTGTAAACATTATCATATATTCTGCTTTTTTATTTTCTTTTAAAAATTTTAATCTCATTCTTCCATATTTATTTAGCACAATTTTTTCTTTTTCTAATACTAAATTTGGCATATAATAATCGCCTTGTTTTGTGTATTCAATTTCATATTTATTTTCCATTTTCAATTCCTCCATTTATAAAATTTTTTAACTAACTTTTTCTCGTTCTTTTATTCTGATTTCTCCTAAAATCCTATTTTCTTCTTTTTGTGGAAATTGTTTATCATCACTTATTAGTTCCACTAATTTAAAAAGTTGCTCTCCATTTCTATTTACTTCTTCTATTGTAAGATATTTTTTCTGGTAACCTTTTTTAGGCTTGTCCAACTGATTTAATTCATAATAAGAAACTTCGTAGTATTCATTTAATCTATCCATATATTCCTTTAATTCTTTTTTATCCATTAACACAGTTGTATTTACTATTCTTTCTTTTTTGCCTTGTTCAAATGGTAATGCTATATCAAACATTCCTAAATCCATCAATTTAGAAATTTGTTCTATATAACTACTTCTAAACTTTATATTAACTAAGTTATAATAGCTTTTCTTATCTTTTTCAATTACAATATTCTCTACAAATTTAGAAATAAATTCTTGCTTTTCTTCTTTTGTTTTACTTTTCCATTCTGCCATAAGCATATCTTGAAATTTATTAGAACGAATTAGTTTTTCTTTTTGTACATCTCTATCTGCCATTATAGCTTGTGGGCTAAATGATTGTTTATTTATATCAATTGCTTGTATTCTTTTTTCTTCTAGCATATTTAATTTTTCTTCAATCACTCTATAATCTTCTGAAAAATCTTCGACTTCTACAATTCCTTTTAGATATGCGTCTTTAATTCTGTTCTTTTGATTTTGTAAATTAGATATCTCTTTATCTAATTTATCTGTATTTCGTTCTTTTTTATCCGCTAAAATAGGAAAGAAATACTTTTTTACTGTCATATCATATTCAATTAAGTTCATTATTAAAAACATAACTGAATCTTCCACTAAATCTTCTCTTAAATAAGTTTTACAATCTGAACAATGATAGTACATATATTTTTTCTTTTGACCACCAGATCCTTTACATTGCATTATCTTTCCACATTTAGGACATAGCAGTTTTTGCATAAATATATAAACTCTATCTCTACAAAATGCCCTTTGATTTTTCTCTTTTTGATTTTGTACATCTTCATACATTGCTCTAGATATAATCGGTTCTACAACGTTCATATAAACAACTGTCTCTTTTTCTTGCTTATTTTTATATTGTTCAAAATCTCCTACATAAATTTTGTTATTGATTATTTTAGATACTGTTGCATCTTTCCATTGCTTGTTTGTTAATGTTGGTATTTTTTCTACATTTAATATATTGGCTATTGTTTGATAACTCTTTCCTTGCAAATACATATTAAATATCCTTATAACTAAATCTCTTGTAGTTTCATCTATTACCATTTTCTTATTTTCTCTTTTGTAACCTAATGGGCAAGTTCCGAGGTACATGTCCAGATTTTATTGCTCCCGTCATTCCAAATTTTGTTCTTTCTGATACTATCTCAATTTCTAGTTGTGAAAGAACTGTTAACATTCTTACAAAAAATCTTCCGATTAGCAGAAGAGGTATTTACATCATCTCTATCGCAAATGAGATAGCAATTATGCTTTTCTAACTCTGATATTAGAACTTCTAAATCTCTTACAGACCTTGTAACTCTATCTAGTTTATAGGCTACAATATAATTGATTTTTCCTGCTTTCATATCTTCTAACATTTGCTGAAAAGCTGGTCTATTTGCCATATCTTTTGCTGATATTCCTGCATCTTTGTAAACTTTATATATTTTATAATCTTTATATTTACAAAGTGCTTTTAATTTCTCCTCCTGTTCTCCTAAACTAAATCCGTTCCCTTGCTTGATCTTCTGTGCTTACACGAATATAAATTCCTGCAATTTTCCTTTCTTCATTCATTTTTACATATCCTCCTTCCAAATTGCTAAGACTGTTAAGGCTTTGCCTGTTACAGTATTAGTATGCTTTCGCATATGAATAGAAAGGCAACAAAAAAGTGCCACATAGCATAGTTTTAGCTATTAGCACTTTTAGAGTTTTTATATTTATTATTACTATCTCTTTAATTTTCTTATAAATAACACAAATAAACCAATATAGTATAATTTTTTAAAAACTCTAAAATGCTTTGCCGTTCTATGTTATGTATTTCCGCTGATATGTTCTTGTAATTTGGATAACGGATATTTTGTACTTAAATCATTTACATAGAAATAATCGTGTTCATTAAAGAATAGGTACAAGCTATCTTTAATAATTACTCTATGGGGCTCTACATACGCTAAATTGGTATGCTCAATAATTCTTAAACAACCATTTATTATTTGTGGCTGTTCCTTTCCTTTAAATTTTAAACGGCACGCCCATTCGATTTTAGAGAGTAATTCTTTACTCATATTGATTTCTTGTTTAATTATATGTAACATAATACCACAAAAACCTCCTTTTTTCAATATTTTTGGTCAAAAAAAGACCGTTTCTTTTGAAACGGTTTAAGTTTTTGTGTCCATCAAACTTTTTGATAGTCTTGAAATTAAGTTGTATCAAGCTTTTCAAAAGTTCGACGAAACTTCTTTATGGCTCCTCTTGTTGGACTCGAACCAACGACCTATCGGTTAACAGCCGAGCGCTCTACCAACTGAGCTAAAGAGGAATATAAACCTGGCGACGACCTATTTTCCCAGTAGGGTAACCCACAAGTATCTTCGGCAC
>CANAQC010000022.1 GCA_947363765.1 uncultured Clostridium sp.
AACATTAGATTCAATATTAGAAAAATATTCAAAAACGAAGATAAATAAGATATCAACATGGATTATAAATATTTTAAGAATGGGAATTTATCAAATTATATTTTTAGATAAAGTACCAAAAAGTGCAGCTGTAGATGAAAGTGTAAAATTATGTAAAAAATATGGTTTTAAATCAGCTAATTTTGTAAATGCAATTTTAAGAAAAGTAGAAAAAGAGGATTATTTAGAATTTAATCAAATTCCAGACAAAATACAAAGAATTTCAAAAATGTATTCTATGCCTGAATGGCTAATAGAAGAATTCTTAGAAGAATATGATATCCAAACTGTAGAAGAAATATGTAAAAATTCAAATCTAAAACCATATACAACAATTCGTATTAATAAATTAAAAATAACAAAAGACAATTTAATAAAACAATTAGAAGAAAAACAGATATCTTATAAAGAGTCATATTTAGAAGATTTTATATATTTAGAAAAAGTAAAAAATATTTCTAATATAGATTTATTTCAAAAAGGATATTTTACAGTTCAAGATGAAGGAGCAGGAATAATTAGCATAATGTTAGAACCTAAACAAGGACAAAAGATTCTAGATGCATGTAGCGCACCAGGAGGAAAAACGACATATATTGCGGAACTAATAAAAGATAATGGGCAAATTATAGCATGGGATTTATATCCTCATAGGTTAGAATTAGTAAAACAAAATATAAACCGTTTAGGAATAAAATCAATTAAAACACAAGTAAAAGATGCTACTATATTAGATGAAAGTTATATTGAAAAATTTGATAAAATTTTGATAGATGTACCATGTTTAGGATTTGGAGTAATGAAGAGAAAACCAGATATTAAATGGCAAAGAAATAAACAAGATATTAAGAAAATTACAAAAATTCAAATACAAATTTTAAATATATGTTCAAATTATCTAAAAAAAGGTGGAGAAATACTATATTCTACTTGTAGTATATTAAAAAAAGAAAATCAAGATATTATAAATGAATTTTTAAAATTAAGAAATGTCGAAAAAAATCGAACAGAGGTCAAATTTGAAAAAATAATGGAAAAATTAATATTACCAAAAGACAAAACTGATGGATTTTATATTTGTAAATTAAGGAAAAGTTAAATTTAATCTATATATTACAGAAGTATTACATTTAAATTACAATTGTAGCATAAGTATTGACTTTTAATTAAAAAATTATACAATATCAATATAATGACGTAATATGAAAAAAGTGGAAGATAAAAAGAAAAAAATGTAATTTTTGGATGAAAATTTTAGTATGAAATACTAAAAAATGTGAATCATAAAAATGATAAAAATTAAACAAAGGAGAAGAATATGGCTACATGTTTAGGTATTTATATAGAAGACAATATAATTAAATATGCAAAAGTATCCAAAGACAATGATATAATAAAAATTGACTCCTTTGGTATAAAATTTTTTGACAAATTAAATGAAGCAATAAAACAAGTAGTTGAAGAAACATATAGTTATAAAATACCAATTAGTATAAATCTATCAAATGAAAATTATCATTATTTTTATCTTTTTAGTTTATTAAATAAAAAAGATATGCAAAATGTAATAAATACAGAATTTGAATCAATATGTTATGATAATGGTTTAAATAAAGATGCATTCGAAACAAAATATTTATTAGTAGATGATTTAGAAAATAAAGAAAAATTAAAAGCAATTCATGTTTCTGCAAATAAAGCAGACCTTGCAAAAAAAGAACAGCAATTAGATAGTTATAAAATAGTTTGTGAAGCACCAATTGGAATAGCAATTGGAAATCTTTTAGAATATAAAGATAACAAAAATGTAATGATTATTAACATTGAAGATAAAACTACAGTTACTACAATAATAGATAAAAAAATTGTTGATGTAAAAATTATAGAAGAAGGAACAAAACAAATATTATCTAATATTAATGCAAAAGAAAATTCTTATTTAAAAGCATATGAAATTTGCAAAAATTCAACAATATATACACAAGAAGGTAGAGATTTACAATATGAAGAAAATGAGTATTTAGATGATATTATGCCAACACTTTATAATATTATTGGTACAGTAAAAAAAATTGTAGATCAAAGTTTAACATCTATTGATAGAGTATATATTACAGGTACAGCATCTGTTATTAACAATATAGATATTTATTTTCAAGAATATTTAACAGATATAAAATGTGAAATATTAAAACCATATTTTATTAACAATAATAAAACAAAAATAAATGTAAAAGATTATATAGAAGTAAATTCAGCAATTGCCCTTGCTATGCAAGGATTAGGTGATGGAATAAAAGCAATAAATTTTAAAAAGCAATCTTTTATGGATAAATTGCCAGAATGGATGACAAAAGAAATAGGTGGTAGTAGTAAAACTACAAAAAGATTATCAAAATTAAGTTTTAATTTTGATACAAGCCTAAAAGGAGCTTTAAGTATAGGGGAGAAAAGTTTAGTTAGAATAGCAATGGGGCTTATTTTATTAATATTAGTTTATACAGGAATTTCTCTATTCTTAAATAAAAGTATGAAAGAAAAAACGCAAGAAATTATTCAAGCAACAACACAAGTTAACAAACAGATTAGTTTAATAAATGAAGATATAAATAAAATTAAAGAAAAAACAAGCAAATATGTTAGTATGACAGAAAGATTAACAGAACTTGAAAATAAAACTCAAGATAGAAATAAAAGAAAAAACGCAATTCCAACATTATTAAATCAAATTATGTTTTCAATACCAAAAGAAGTACAAATTACTTCAATTGAAAACACTTCAGGAGACAATATTGTTATTGTAGCACAATCAAAAACATATGAACAATTAGGATATTTAAAGTCGAAAATAAAAGAAGATGGAATTTTACTAAATGTTATTTCAGATAGTGGTCAAAAACAAGCACAAAGTGATTTAATTATTACAACAATTGAAGGAAAGTTGCCAATATAATAAAGGAGACTAATAAACAATGAGAAAAATTTTAATAATACTCTTAATTATAATATTATTAATTTTAGGCTACTTTATGATATTTAATGGCTTAAAAATATTTGGAGGAGAAGTACTTTCTATTTTTCAAATAAAAGATAAAAGTGATAAATTAGATAAAGAACTTGCCTTATTAAGTACATTAACTAGTGTAGAGCAACCAAAAGTAAAATCAGATTTAAATGAAAGTACAAAACAATTATTAATTGCAAAACAAGACTATAATGACAAAATATTATATAGTTCAACAGAGGAAATTGCAAAAGCATCTCAAGGTATTCAACATGAAATGGAGCACTTATGGGTAAAAGTTGGAAACCATGCTACTAAAAATGGAATTAATTTAAAATTTGAAGTAAGAAAAAGTACATCTGGTGGTACAAATTTATATGATTTGTATTTTACAGTTACAGGCAAATATGTGTCTGTATCAGAATTTATTGCTTCTTTAGAAAATGATTCATCATTAAATTTTAAAATAGAAAAATTTAAGCTAATTCCATATGAAGGAAGTACTGAAAATTTGCAAGCAGTATTTGTAGTAAGAGATATAGGTATTCAAAAAATTGATGAAATTAAAAACATGCAAAATACTGCAGAACCATCTAATATGGATAACAATAGCTAGTAAAAAAGGAGGTAATAAACTTGAAATCCATAATTAAAGAAATAATCGTTATGCTTATATTAATTTTGGCAATACTATTAGTATTAGGTATATTTTTATATGATTATGTTCCAAGTAATAAAGTAGTGCCTAAAATTGAACAATATGAAGCACCAGATAATATTAAAGAAGAATTAGAAGAAAGTATAGAGGATATAGATACATCTATTATTGTTCATGAAATTAATAGTAATGATTTAAATATATATGAAAAATCTAAAGATTATAAAAAAGGAAAAGTAAATCCATTTTCTACTACACAATCTAATACAATATCAGATAATGGATCAAATACAAATAATTCAAATTCTAGTAATACATCTAACAATTTAAATACTAATAATAACAATAGTGAAAATAAAAGCTCTAGTGAAGGTAGCTATTTACCAAATAATGGAGCAAAATAATGATTTAGGTTATATTTATAGATTAAATATATACAAAACAAAAATAATTTAAGGAGGGAATTTTTTATGTTAAAAAATCAAAATGGTATTACATTAGTTGCTTTAGTAATTACAATCATAGTTTTATTAATTTTAGCAGGTATTACAATTAGTCTAACATTAGGAGAACATGGTTTAATTCAAAGAGCACAAAATGCTGGAAACACATATCAACAATCAGCAAACAATGAAATGAATTGGTTAAATTATGTAGATGATTATTCAAATCAACTTGTATATAATGCAACATCAAACCAATAAAATAATAAGATGGCATATGCAATAAATGTATATGCCATCTAGTTTAAAAGCTTAAATAATAAGGAGAAAGAAATGATACAGATAATATTATTAATAATACTATTTTTAATGGGAATTTATTTTGGAAGTTTTTTTACACTTGCAACCTATAGATTACCTAAAAAAGAAAATATAACATATAAACAATCTTATTGTCCAAAATGTAATCATAAATTAAAAGCATTAGATTTAGTACCTTTTTTTAGTTATATTTTTTTAAAAGGAAAATGTCGATATTGTAATAATAATATTGGTATTCGTTATTTTTTATTTGAAATTTTAACTGGTATTGTTTTTGTATTATTTGGATTATCTTTAAAAATAGATATTTATAGTATTTCTATTAATCAAATAATTTATCCTTTATTAGGAATTTTATATATTTCTAGTTTATTTATAATTGCTGGAATTGATAAAGAAAAAAATACAATAAAAAATTCTGTACTTTACTTTGGAGTCTTAGTTTCTATTTTATATATAATATATGCATATACATTAGAAAATACAGATGTACATTCATATGTTATATGTTTAGTATTAATGATAATATTAATTTTAATTGATACAATTGTATTAAAGAAAAAATTATTAAATAATTATATGAATCAAATATTAATACTAATTTTATATATGTCTACATTTTCAGGATTTAATATTGGAGTTATCACAATCTTACTTTCTATATTAACTATGGGAATAGAAAATATTATAAAATACATAAACAACAAAAAAAGAGCACTTGTAAATACTAAAACAAATAAAAAACCAATAGCATTTTTTTTATGTTGCTCTAACATTATTGCAATAATATTTACTAATTTTATAATGAATTATATTATTATGTAAAAAATTGTAAGGAGAAAAGATGAATAAAACAAACGTAAGTAAAATATTAAAGCAAAAAAAGGGCTTTACGATGGTAGATATAGCTGTTGCAATTGTAATTATTATGATATTTGTAGGAATAATTACTACTCTTTTTTATCAATATTATCTAAGTATATCTTCTAAAAATAGAAATGCTATTGCTACTAATTGTGTAATTGATATTATAGAAGACGTAAAAGCTATGAATTACGAAGAAGTTACAATAGATACATTAAATCAAAAAATACAACAATTCATTAAAGATGGAATAATACCAAAAGGCTATAATGTAATTGCTACAATAGAAAAATATAATGAAAGACCAGAAAATTTAGATAAACAAGATATAATCAAAATTTTAAATGTTAGGGTAGAATATAATTCTACAAATAAACTTGAACAAATAGAAATATCTACATTAATTACAAAATAAGGAGAATATTATGAATTATGAAAAAGAATCTGGAATTACTACTACAAGCATTATAATATATGTAATTTCTATGGTTTTAATAGTCGGAATAATTGCTACTATAACATCTTTTATATATACAAATGTAAATACAATAGATGATAGCAGTAAAAATGTAGTAGAAATTACTAAATTTCATATGTATTTTTTAGAAGAAACTAATAAAAACCAAAATCAGATTGTAAAACTGGATGAACAATCAATTTTGTTTTCTAGTGGTAATACATTTTTATATAATAATAATTGCATTTATTATAATAATATATGTATATGTAAAAATATTTCTAATTTCAAGATTAGTGCTAATACTAATGAAGATAAGGTAATAATTAAAGTATTAATTAGTGTTGGGAAACAAGCCGAATATTCAAAAACAACACAATATGTTATGAAAAGCGAATTGTAATTTATGGAATTTAAAAGTAATTAAAACTTTATTTTAAAAATAAGAGATAATAAAATAAAGGACAAAACATAAAAAAGGGGGAATAAATATGGAAATGCGTAGACAACCAATTGGAATAGAACTTGTAAGACGAGGAGTTATTAATGAAAATGATATACAAAAAGCACTAGAATATCAAAAATCTCATCCAAACCAAAAAATAGGAGATATTTTAAATATTTTAGGTCTTTGTGATTCTTATCGCTTAATACAAGCAATAGGAGAAATTCTAGGTGAAAAGTCAATGTTACTTACAAAACAAGACATTAATATTAATTTGGATGATTATATTTCATTTGATGTATTAAAGAAAAATCGTGCTATTCCTTTTGAAATAGAAGGAGGAAGAATAAAAGTATGTTTTGCAGATACAGCAGACAAAAAAGCTACAGATACCATGCGTCTTTTATTATTAAATAAAGGATTAATTATGGAAAAATACATTACATTTAATGAAAACATAAGCAAAGTATTAGAATCTTTTGAAGGAAAAGAAACAAATGAAATTAAATCATCTTCTGATATTACAGGTCTAATTGATACAATTATAAAAAAGGCAATAGATAAAAGGGCAAGTGATATTCATTTTGAACCAATGGAAGAAGAACTACGTATCCGTTATCGTATTGATGGAGAACTTTTTAATGTAGGAACAATAGATAAAGAAAAACAACCTCAAGTAATAGGAAGATTAAAAGCAATTTCCAATATGCATCAAGAAAAACAAGAATCACAAGATGGAAGAATTTTATTATATTCAGACTATAATATTCGTGTTTCATCTCAAAAGAATATATATGGAGAGAAATTTGTATTAAGATTATTAAAGAAAAATGAGAATGTAAAAGGTTTATTTGAGTTAGGATTTCCACAAAATGAAGAAATAGTTAAGAAAAGTTTTAATAAGAAAAATAGTATAACAATTATGGCAGCACCAACAGGGGAAGGAAAAACTACTACACTTTACAGTATTATAGATTATTTAAATAGACCAGAAATTAATGTTACTACTATTGAAGATCCTGTAGAAATTAGAATACCTGGTTTAAACCAAATAGAAATAGACTCAAAAACTAATTTTTCAGATTCATTAAGGACAGTATTAAGACAAGATCCAGATATTATACTAGTAGGAGAAATTCGTGACAAAGAAACAGCAGAAATTGCAATGCAAGCAGGACAAACAGGGCATTATGTATTATCTACAATTCATACAATTGATAGTATTGAGGTTATTACAAGATTAAGAAAAATGGGAGTATCAAATTATGATATAGCAAGTACACTTGCAACTTCTGTATCACAAAGATTAGTAAGAAAGATTTGTCCAGATTGTGCAAGAAAAAGAGATTTTACTTTTAAAGAAATTGAAATTATGAAAAATATTGGACAAAACTATGGGGTCAATTTTGATTTTGATAATAAAACAACATATGATATAGTAGGATGTAATAAATGTAATCATACAGGATATTATGGTAGAATTGGTATATTTGAAATATTAAATATTGATGATGACATTAGAGAATTAATTACAAATGATGCCTCTACCCTAAAAATTAAAGAAGTAGCTATACAAAAATCGTATAAACCACTAATTATAGATGGAATAAATAAAGTACTAAATGGAATTATAACATTAGAAGAACTAAATAAGAAATTAATTATATTTTAATAGTAGGAGGCAGAAATGATAAATATTGAAAAAATTTTTGATTATGCAATACAAAAAGATGCATCAGATATTCACTTTATATGTGATAATAAACCAATGCTAAGAATTTTACGTGATTTAATACAAGTAGAAGAATCAGAAGTATTAACTATAGAAGACATGAATGAAATTTATGACTATTTAGTAAGAGGAAATATTGAAAAAGATAATGTATATAAAAAAACAAGAAAATTAGATACTTCTATGGAGTATGGTGGAAAACGTTTTCGTGTAAATATTTCTTCTTCACAAGATGTTCCATTATTTACTTTAAGAATTATAAAAGAAGAATTACCAAGATTTGAAGAATTAGGAGTTCCAGATATTGTACGACGCATGACATATCAACCTCAAGGACTAATGTTAGTAACTGGAAAAACAAATTCAGGAAAAACTACAACATTAAATGCCTTAATTAATGAGATTAATGAAACACAAAACAAAAAAATATTAACATTAGAAAGTCCAATAGAATTTAAGCATAATTCAAAAAAATCTATTATTGTACAAAAAGAGGTAGGAATAGGCGGAGATTCTCTATGCTATAGTGATGGGGTAAAAAATTCATTAAGAGAAGATTGTGATATTGTTGTAGTAGGAGAAATCAGAGATAAAGAAACAATGGATGCAGCAATTGAAACAGCAGAAGCAGGTCATTTAGTAATAGGAACTTTGCATACAAAATCTTGTGCAGAAACTATTGATCGTATGATAAATTTTTATGATATTTCAGACCAACAAACAGTACAATATCTAATTGCATCTTTATTAAAATTAGTTATTTCACAAAGATTATTGAAAGGAATAGACGGAAGGCTTGTTCTTGTTCCTGAAGTAATGGTAGTAGATAATATTGTATCAGGACTTATTAGAAAAGAAAAAATTAGTGTTTCTGAAATAGAAGATGCAATACAAAGTAATTTAGAAAAAGGAAGTATTGGACTAATTAATTCAATAGCAGAATTATTTGTAGATGAAAAAATTACATTAGAACAAGCAAAAGCACAAATTGAAGAAAAAAATATTGAAACTTTAAATCGTACCATTATGCAACTTAGAATTAAGAAAAACAAATAACCAAAAAGCAAAAGGAGGTTAAAATATGGCAGTATATAGATACAGAGCTTTAACACAAAATGGTACTATAGTTAGTAATCGTATAGAAGAAAACAATAGAAGTGCTGTTATAAAAAAATTAAAACGTAATAATTTAATACCAATTAATATAACAGAACAAATAAGCTTTAATAAAAAAGCAGTTAAAACAAAAAAAAGAAATGTAAAAGATATCGAAGACATAATGAAAAATGCCAATACTACAAACATTATGGCAAATAGAGAAAAAAACAAACAATCATATATACAAAAAATTAATAATGCTTTATCAAAAACAGAACAAATTACAACAAGAGACATTGTTATATTTACTCAAAACTTCTATTTACTAAAAAAAGCAAATTTTAATAATATTCATGCTTTAAATACGATTATTGATAGTACAGAAAACTATTTATTTAGGGGTATATTAGAAGATATTTTAGCAGGTGTAGAAGCAGGAGAAAACATGTATACAACAATGGAGTATTATTCAAATGTATTTCCATATATTTATATAAATATGATAAAAGTAGGAGAATTATCTGGCTCACTAACAAATTCTTTAGAACAAGCGGTTAAATATTTAGATGATTCAGCAAGTTTAAATAAAAGGCTAAAAAACATTTTAGTACCAAATCTAATCCAATTTGTATTACTAATTGCAATGCTAGTAATTGGCACATTGTTTGCTATTCCTGCTATACAAAATGTATTTGATGCAGTGGGTTCTACAGAAGAATTACCTGCAATAACATTATGGTTTAAAGACTTTTTAAATATGACAATAAAGTATTGGTATATTCCAACTGCGATAATTGTGGCATTTGTTATAGGAACTATATCATATATTCGTACACCAAAAGGAAAATATAATTTTGACTATTTTAAATATACAATGCCGATTTTTGGAAAATTAATATTCTCACTAGATTTCTCAAGATTAATGAAAGCTATGTTATTAAATTTAAATAATGGAATGAGAATACAAGATGCATTAGAAGTCAGTAAAAATATATGTAAAAACTATGTTATGCTGTCTATTGTAGAAACATCAATAAACAATATTTTAATTGGACAATCTTGGATAGACCCATTTGAAAAATCTGGATTACCATCATCTATGATGACAGAAATGCTAAAAATAGGAATGAGAACAGATTTATCAGAAATGATGGAAAAATTGCTAGAATATATGAGTATTGATATTGATAATATAATGGATAAAATTATGAAAACATTACCACAAGTAGTATATAGCATAGTAGGAGTTGTTTTAATATTCTTTGTACTTGTAGTATTAGTTCCATGTGTACAAGTATATATGGGAACATTCTTATTTTCAGCATACGGATTCTAAAGATAAAATTATAAAATAAAATCAAAATAGTTAGGAGATGTAATTATGGGAAAAATAACACAATCAAAACAATCAATAACTTCTAAGAGCACAACAAGCAATATTAAAGATATAGAAATAGGTGAAAAAAAGAAAATTTTGCAAGACTATTATGTACCTTATGATCAGAATTATTTACATTCAGGTTTTAATCTTAAACGTGATGTATCAATATTTAGTAAACAAGAAGGAATAAAAGATAATAAAAAACAATTAGCAATTAGATATAATTTAGAAGAATTAGAAGAAGGATTAGACAAAAGGCAAACTATTATTATTGCTACTTCATATTCTAATGTTATACCAGAAGCTGCAAAAGAAATACTAAATAGTTATGTTATGGCAATACAAAATACAGCATCACAAAAAGGAAATGATGCTGCTAAATGTATTGCAAGTTTAGAAAAAAATGGTTGGCAAATAACAGATGAAGGATATGATATATTTTCTATGAAAAAAGCAGATGGTGTAAAAGAAGTTAAAAGAACAGAATTTACACGGAGCAGAAATAGAAGACTTATCAAAAACAGATATTATGATTAACAAAAAAAGACATAAGATTGCAGTTAGGGGTAAAATAGAAAATGCAGGAATAAAATCTATATCAGATTATTTAAAAAGTAACTTTAAAAATGCAAAGTTATTAGCAATGCTTGAAGAAATGATGCCAATACAAATGACTAGTCCAGATACAATGTTTGAATTAGATAGAGTTGAAAATGAAAAGCAAAAACATACAAATCCAATTAGACAAGCACTTCAAGATATGCCAAAAGGACTTAAGGATATTAAAAAAGAGGAATTTATTTTAAAATACCTAGATTACAGAGAAGAAATATTAGGTATAGAAGACAAAAAGACAGAAAAATTAGAAGAATTAGACGAATTTTTAGCTAAATGGGATGAAGAAGAACAATTTACAGAAAGTGAAAATAAAATTAAACAAAATCAATTAAAAAGTGAAATAAAAAAAGTAAAAGATAATATAGTACCATTTAGGAGACAAGATTTAGAAAAAAGAGATAGAATGGTTAGATAATATTTTAAGAATAACCCTTAAAAAAGTCAATTGTATTTGACTTTTTTTAAATTTTATAGTATAATTCAGAACAATGATTGCCAAAATATTGGTAAAGATGAGATTATAAATTTATGTATTAGAAAAATGAGACAAATATAAATATGAGAAGATTCATTAAAAAGACAAATGATAACCATTTATAAAAACATGTGGTAGGTTCGGATTTTATTATCATATGATTTTAATTGTAATTGTTAAATATAACTTTTTAGAATCTGTCAGTTTATAGTTTTAAACTGATTTTTTTTAGTACGAAATAAAAGAAGGGAGACAAAAACATGATAAAGAAGAATGTGACAAAAGAAAATGTAGAAGAAATTAAAAATTTAGAAAAAGTAGAAAGGAATAACAAAATAAAAAGGAATAACTATAATAAAAATACTAATATAAGAGGTAAAGAAACTACAGAAAATAAAAAAAATATAGATTCTAAAAAACAAAACCTTGAAAAAATAAAGCAAACTAAAACAAAAATTCCAAAAAGAAATAATACAAGAAAAAGAAATCAAGATACAAATCAATTTCAATTTAAAAAAAGTCCATTAAAAATTATTCCACTAGGGGGATTATTAGAAATTGGTAAAAATATTACTGTTTTTGAATATGAAAACGAAATTGTAGTAGTAGATTGTGGTCTAGCATTTCCAGAAGATGATATGTTAGGAATAGATTTAGTAATACCAGATGTTACCTATTTAGAAAGAAATAAAGATAAAATTAAAGGACTAGTAATTACACATGGTCATGAAGATCATATTGGTTCTATTCCATATTTATTAAAGCAAATTAATATACCAATATATGCAACAAGACTAACAGCTGGATTAATAAAAAACAAATTAGAAGAACATGGATTAGTTAGAAGTACAAAATTAAATATTGTAAAACAAGGACAAACAATTAATTTTGGAAAAATAAAAGTAGAATTTATTAAAAGTTGCCATAGTATACCAGATGCAGTAGCACTTGGAATTCATACTCCAATTGGAATAGTAGTTCATACAGGTGATTTTAAAATAGATTATACCCCAATTGATGACGAAAGAATGGATTTTGGAAGACTTGCAGAACTGGGAAACCAAGGAGTTATTGCATTAATGTCAGATAGTACTAATAGTGAAAGAAAAGGTTATACAATGTCAGAAAGTACTGTTGGAGAAGTTTTTGAAAAATTATTCTTAAATTGTACAAAAAGAATTGTAGTTGCAACATTTGCATCAAATGTGCATCGTGTTCAACAAATTGTAAATTCAGCTGTAAAATATGGAAGAAAAATTGCTGTATGTGGTAGAAGTATGATTAATATGATTACAACAGCAATTGAACTTGGGTATATTCAAGTTCCCAAAAATGTATTTATAGATATAGATATGATTAATCAATATACAGATGACCAATTAGTAATTATAACAACAGGAAGTCAAGGAGAAACAATGTCTGCATTAACAAGAATGGCTTCTGGAGAGCATAGAAAAGTAAAAATTACACAAAATGATTTAGTAATTATATCTGCAAGTCCAATTCCAGGAAATGAAAAATTTGTATCAAAAGTAATTGATGATTTAATGAAAATTGGTGCAGAAGTAGTTTATAGTGCTTTAGAAGATGTACATGTATCTGGGCATGCTTGTCAAGAAGAACAAAAATTAATGCTTGCATTAGTAAGACCAAAATATTTTATTCCAGTACATGGAGAATATCGTCAATTAATTGCACATATTGAAACAGCAAAGAAAATGGGAGTAGAACCTGAAAACTGTTTTATATCTACAAATGGAAGGATATTAGAAATAAATAATGTAGATGCAAGACTAACAGGTTCTGTTCCATCTGGAAGAATTTTAGTAGATGGATTGGGTGTTGGAGATGTAGGAAATATTGTATTAAGAGATAGACAACACTTATCACAAGATGGATTAATAGTAATTGTATTAACAATGGATTCTGCATCAGGAGAAGTAGTAGCAGGGCCAGATGTAATTTCAAGAGGATTTGTATATGTAAGAGAATCTGAGAATCTAATGGATGATGTAAAAAATGTTATAAGAGATGAAATTGCTAAATGTGAAGAAAAACATATTAAAGAGTGGTCAGTTATTAAATCAAATTTAAAAGACAATTTAAGAGATTATATTTACCAAAAAACAAAAAGAAATCCAATGATTTTACCGATTATAATGGAGATATAGATAAAAAGATTACCAAAGCATTGTAGCTTGGTAATTTTTTTTTCTATACAACAAGGTTAAGTTCTGTTGCATTGTCTTGATAGAGTGCTTAATATGTAGCAAACCACTTTTATTATATATTTGCATAATTTACATAAATGTGGTATTATATTAATGTAAAATATTATAAATAAAAAAATGGAAAAAAATGGGTGAATTTTCTAATAAAGTATTGCAAAAGTAAAGTAATTCTAGTATAATATAAGAATGAATTAAGAGAGAAATTATAATATTTCTATTCCTCCTTAATTCAAATAAACAATTTTATGTAGAACCTATAAAGGGAATAAAAATACTAGAGGCACAAACTCTAGTATTTTTTTGTTTTAGTCGAACATTTTTAATATCTTGCAAATGAGTACTAAAACTAATACTTTTAAAAACAATTTTATGTAGTTTCCCACAAATTCACCTCCTTAATCGGAAGAAAGTCGAGTAAGTGAAGTATAGGAATAAATTTATTATACGACGAAAGAAAAAAATAATCAATAAAAATCGATAAAAAAAATAATATTTTACAAAAATGGGAAAAATAAACAAAAATGGGAAAAAATGTAAAAACAGTTCATGCCTTAAATGGACTGTTTTTACTAGTAATTATTGAGAATTAAATATATCAAAATCTTTTGAAAATTGTTAAATATAGTAATAAGAATTTAAGAGTTGCAATAGAGAGTAAATTTTGCTATAATACATAATATTAAATAAACAGAAAGAAGGAAAAATTATGGATTATAAAGATTTAGCAAATGTAATATTTCCAGATGTTAAAGACTTTTCTTATTATGAAGAAAAATATCCTAGAAGAAATTTAAATGAAGATGCAATTGTAACAAGATTTGCACCAAGTCCAACAGGTTTTGTTCATATTGGAGGACTATATCAATCTGTTATTGCCAAAAAACTTGCAAATCAAACAAAAGGAATATTCTTTTTAAGAATAGAAGATACAGACCAAAAACGTGAAGTAGAAAATGGTGTTTTAGATATTATAGCATCGTTAAGAGAATTTGGAATGGCACCAGATGAAGGAATGATTGATGAGATAAAAGAAAAAGGAGATTATGGTCCATATAAACAATCTTTAAGAAAAGAGATTTATCAATCTTATGCTAAACACTTAATTGAAAAAGGATGTGCATATCCATGTTTTTGTAAATCAGAAGATTTAGAACAAATGAGACAAAAACAAGAACTGGCTAAAGAAAGAACAGGATATTATGGTGTATGGAGTAAATGTAGACATATTCCAGTAAATGAGCAAATAGATAAAATTAAAAATGGAGAAGAATATATTTTACGTTTTAAATCTGGGCGGAAATCCAGAAAAGAAAATTAAACATCATGATGTTATTAAAGGAAATGTTGATTTTCCAGAAAATGACCAAGATATTGTTATAATTAAATCTGATGGACTTCCAACATATCATTTTGCACATGCAGTAGATGACCATTTAATGGGAACTACTCATGTTATCCGTGGGGATGAGTGGTTATCTTCTGTACCATTACATTTGCAATTATTTCAAAGCTTGGGATTTAAGGCACCAAAATATGCACATATTGCACCAATTATGAAGGAGGAAAACGGAGCAAAGCGAAAATTAAGCAAAAGAAAAGATCCAGAAGCAGCAGTAAGTTATTATATAGAAGCAGGAATTCCAGAAGAAGCAGTTGACGAATATTTATTAAATATTGCAAATTCAAATTTTGAACAATGGAGAAAGCAAAATCCAGATTCAAATATGGAGGAATTTGATTTACAATTAAATAAAATGAGTGTTAGTGGAGCTTTATTTGATATGATAAAATTACTAGATATATCAAAAAGAGTTATTTCAAAATATACAGCACAACAAGTATATGATAAAGCAATTACTTGGGCATCAAAATATGACACAGATTTAAGAAATATACTAGAAAAAAATAAAGAATATACTTTACAAGTATTAGGTATTGAACGTGGAAATCAAAAACCAAGAAAAGATATTGCAAAGTGGTCAGATTTAAAAGAAAATATTATTTATTTATATGATGAAGAATTCTTTAATAATGAACAAGAATATCCATTCCAAAAAATAAATGATAAACAAGAGATTAAAAATATAATTGAAACATACATTAATAAATATTTTAATATAGAAGATGATAAAGAAACTTGGTTTAATAAAATGAAAGATTTAAGTAATGATTATGGATATGCAAAAGAAGTAAAAGAATATAAACAAAATCCAGAAAATTATAAAGGACATGTTGGAGATATAAGCACTCTTGTAAGGATTTGTTTAACAAAAAGGACAAATACTCCAGATATGTATGAAATTATGAAGGTACTTGGAAAAGAATCTGTTATAAAACGTTTAGAGCATGCTATAAATAAGTAGGTGATAATAATATGGAATACAAAATAGGAGATATTGTAAGAACTAAAAAAGTACATCCATGTGGTAGTAAATTATGGGAGATTATGAGAATAGGGGTAGATTTTAGACTAAAGTGCCAAGGATGCGGACATGTAATTTTAATACAAAGGCCAAAAGCGTTAAAAATGATTACTAAATTAGAAAAAAGAAATGAGCAATAGATAAAAAGATATATAATAAAACATACTAAATATTAATTTTTTAATAATATTTAGTATGTTTTATTTTTTTTAGTGTATAATCTATTTTAAGTAAAAAAGAAGGAGAGTGAAAATATGGATAGAAAGATAAAGGTTGTTCAATATGGAACAGGTAAAATGGCTATTTATACTATGAGATATGTATATGAAAAAGGTGGAGAAATAGTAGGTGCAATTGATATTAATCCAGAAGTAATTGGAAAAGATATTGGCGAAATTATGAAAATGGATGAAAAAGGGATTAAAGTTACATCTTTAGATAATGCAGAAGAAATGTTAAAACAAGTAAAACCAGATATTTGTATAGTAGAAACTAGAAGTTTGTTTAGTGAGGTTGGTGATGCATTAAAATTATGTGCAAAATTAGGAATTAATGCAATTACTACTTGTGAAGAAGCATTTTTTCCTGCAAATTCAAATCCAGGTTTAACTAAAGAAATTGATGAGTTAGCAAGAAAAAATAATTGTACTATTACAGGAAGTGGATATCAAGATATTTATTGGGGGCAATTGGTAAGTTCTATTGCAGGTTCTACTCGGTAGTATTAAAAAAATAAAAGGAAGCTCTAGCTATAATGTAGAAGATTATGGTATTGCACTTGCTGAAGCACATGGAGCAGGGTTAACTTTAGATGAGTTTCAAAAACAAGTAGCATCAGCTGATGATATTTCGGAACAACAAAGGCAAAGTTTAATAAATTCTGGTGAATTTTTACCTTCTTATATGTGGAATGTAAATGGTTGGCTTTGTGAGAAGTTAGGACTAACAGTAGAATCACAAATACAAAGATGTATACCACAAACATATACTAAAGATATTTTTTCTTCTACTTTAAATATGACTATAAAGGCAGGAGATGCAACAGGAATGAGTGCTATTGTAACTACAAAAACAAAAGAAGGAATTGTTTTAGAAACAGAATGTATTGGTAAAGTGTATTCAAAAGAAGATTATGATAAAAATGAATGGACTATACAAGGAGAACCTACTACTACTATAACTGTTGCAAAACCACAAACAGTAGAATTAACTTGTGCTACAATTGTTAATCGTATTCCAGATGTAATAAATGCAAAACCAGGATATATTTCAACTGCAATGTTAGGGGAATTAAATTTTAAAATAAAACCATTAAATGAATATATAAATAATAATTAAATAGATTAATATAAAAAATATGGTGAAGCTTTGGAATTTCACTATATTTTTTATTATATTAGTTTTTTGTGGAATAAAGTGTAAAAAAAAATATGCAAATTTTGTAAAAATTTGCAAAAAATTGTAATAAAATAAGAAATATAACGTCTTAATATATAGAAGGAGGAAAATTTTTTTGGAAGGCAAAACTAAAGCTAAATCAGAAACTACAAATGAAACTTCAAATGATATTGATTTAGATAAGGTGTTTAGAGAACATTTAAAAAGTATTATGAAGTATTTGCATAATAAAACAAATGATAAACCATTAGCAGAAGATTTAGCACAAGAGACTTTTTATAAAGCTACAAAGAAAATTGATAGTTTTAAAGGAGAATGTGATGTTTTGATATGGTTAAGAAGAATTGCAAAGAATGTGTGGATAGATTACATAAGAAGAAAGAAGAATGTCGAAGTAGAGATGCTAAGTGAAGAGATAGCAATGGAGTTTGATATTTTAGAAGATTATATACAAAAGGAAGAAAATAAAGAAATGTATAAAGAGCTTGATGGATTGCCAGATGAAATTAAGAGATTGATGCTTATGAGAGGTATGGATGATATGTCTTTTAAAGTAATTGGTGATTTGTTGGGTAGAACAGAAGAATGGGCAAGGATAACATTTTATAGGACAAAGAAAAAAATTAAAGAGAAAAATCGAGAGGAGGAAAAATAATATGAAACAAAACAGAGATTGTAAGATTGTACAAGATTTATTACCAACGTACATAGAGAATTTAACTAATGGAGTTACAAATGAATTTATAGAGGAACATATTGCAAAATGCCCAGAGTGTGCACAAGTTTTAGAGGATATGAATGGAGATTTGAAGTTAGAGAAGATTAATCAGGATTATGAGATTAATTATTTGAAGAAACTTAAATTGAAGTGGGTGCAATCTATTTCTATAATAGGAATAGTGGTGGTTATTATTGCATTTGGTGTTATTATGTATATAAATAGAAAGTCTCAAATCCAAATAAGAAATTATACTTTTTTAAGGGCGGAGACTGTTATGGATGATGAAGATGGAGAGAATGGACAAATAGCGGTTACATTAATAGCGGTTATTGATGAAAAGGGAAAGTGTAAAAGTGCTAGAGTAGTTTATAAAGGTTATAATTCAGAAGTATTGAAAGAAAAATACGAAAATTATTCTATACCAGATTATGAAGTAAGTAATGCTCAAATTATCAATAATGAAATCCATCATAATTTTAATAAATGGAATGGTAATACGAAAGAAGAGATAAAAAATTATTGGAAAAATAATTATGAAGTTAAAGAAATAGAAGAAATATAAAGAATAATTGTTATATGTGAATCCGCTTCATCTTGCTGGAGGTTGGACGTTTTCACCGCTCGTCAGGCTCGCTAAGTGAAAAGTGCAACCCCCACGTGAAGCTACTTATATACTAAAAATAAGTTTTATAAAGAAAAGGGTGTATACAAAAGCATACACCCTATAATTTTCTTAGTTTTTTCATATGAAGCATAAATTTTAAATTACTTGGAATAAACCCAACCACCAAGCCAGCCACGTGCAGTTCCTGCAACTCTATATACTACAGTATAAGTACCTGCAGGTGCATTACTAAATGAAAGATTTTCAATTTTTTGATTTCCAGTTAAAGTAGTACTTAAAGCTACTGTTCCATCAGGTCTTTTTAAAGTAATACCAATAGTAACATCATTTGAAGAAAATGAATAGCTTTCAATAGTAAAACCTCCTCTGGAAGTTCCTGAACCAGTTGCGTTAATAGTAAAAGAACCACTGGCAGAATTAGTATAACCTGCTGCATAGCCGTATATACCACTTGCACGAGCTGTTTCTTCATTAATAACTTCATATCCACTGGGGATATTCCGTTCATTTACAGGATCATTTGCAAAATTTCCCCGATCCCCTTCTACAATAGGCGTTACATTATTTGCTTCTGCCGCCATAATAGGCATGTTAGTGCAAATAAGTGTGCTGGCAATTACTGCCAAGCAAAGTAATGAGTTACTCATTTTTTTAATAGTTTTTTTCATTGTTGTATACCTCTTTGCCTTTCGTAGAATTTTTTCTTTTGTTTGTAAGTTTCTATAGCTTCATATGAAATGTATTACAAAAAGAAGACATTGATATAGCTAATGTCTTCTTTTGTAATTAATGTAGTAAACAGTTACCTGTTTAGATGGTTTATGTTACTATACCATCTGAAAAATTATATTTCAATAAAAATGGAATAAAGCGGAGCATTTTGGCTGATTTTGTAAAAAAATAAAAAAATTTTAAAAAAAATGACGAAAATCTGTAACGAAATGGAATTTTTTACGTCTATATTATATATAGGGGAAAATTTTTTGTAAAAAAGATTTTATATATGAAAGGAGAAAGAATGAATCGTTTATTAGTTATTGAAAATAATTTAGAATTTTCTAGAAATTTATTAAATTATATTGCAAAGCAAAATAAGAAGATGGAATTATGGAGTTTATCAATTGATGGAAATAAGGTTTTTAAACATTTAGAAGACTTGCAAGAGGAGGATATTGTAATACTAGATTTAGGAATTCCTAATTTAAGTGGGTTAAAAGTTATTCAAAAGATCATACAAAGTACAGATAAAAATCCATATATAATAGTAATAGCAGGAAATACACAAAATATGAATTTGATAGACAAGTATAAAAATTATATTTATAGTATTATAGAAAGACCACATATATTAAAAAGAATAGTAGCAACAATAGAGGAAATATTTAGTTATTTGAACAAAGATAATTATGAGCAATTAGTAAGAAAAGAATTAAAAAAATTTGAGGTAAATCCGATAACAATAGGATATCGTTACATATTAGAATCCATAGTATATGCATTAGAAGATGAAGAACTAACAAAAAATATGAGAGATGGATTATATAAAAAAGTATCACAAAATCATAATAATGTAACTGAATATAATATAAAATGGACAATAGAAAAATCAGTAGAATCAATTAGAAGGTATACAAGTGAAGAACTTATGAGTACATATTTTAATTTGAAAAGAAGAGAAAAGTTAAGTCCAAAATTATTTATAACTACAATTGTATATAATCTAAAGAAATATAAAAACAAAGAAATCGAAACAGATAAAAAAGAGTTAATAACACTTAGATAACATTTAAAGAATAAAATATGAAGAAAATTGATATAAATCAATATAATTGTGATATACTATTTAAAGTATAATGTTTATTATATATAATTTATACTGAGATTTTATTAAAATATTTATTAGAGCAAAATTGCTTAGATGGAGGAATTTTATGGTAGAAAAAAGGAAAATTGTATTAGTAGGAACAGGTTTTGTAGGAATGAGTATGGCATATTCTATATTAAATCAAGGGGGAATAAATGAACTTGTTTTAATTGATGTAGTAAAAGAAAAAGCAGAAGGAGAGGCAATGGATTTATCTCATGGTATGCCTTTTGCACCAACTAAAATGGATATTAAAGCAGGAGATTATTCTGAATGTAAAGATGCCAATATTGTTGTAATAACAGCAGGTCTAAATCAAAAGCCAGGACAAACAAGATTAGAACTTGCAAAAGCAAATGCTAAAATTATGAAGGATATTACAAAACAGGTAGTAGCAAGTGGTTTTAAGGGTATTTTTGTAGTAGCAAGTAATCCAGTTGATTTAATGACTTATGTTGTATATAAAACTTCAGGTTTCCCAAAACAAAGAGTAATAGGTTCGGGAACTGTTTTAGATACAGCAAGACTTCGTTTTTTAATTGGAGAATATTTGCAAGTAGCAAGCAAAAATGTTCATGCATATATAATGGGAGAACATGGGGATTCTTCTTTTGTCCCATGGGGTCATTGTTATGTAGGTTGTAAAAAACTAATTGATGTAATGAATGAAAATGGAAAAGATGTAAAAGATTTAGATAAAATTTATACACAAGTCCAACAAGCAGCTTATGAAATTATTGAAAAGAAAAAGGCTACTTATTATGGTATTGGTATTGCATTAACAAGGCTTATAAAAGCAATTTTAGGTGATGAAAATGCAATTATGCCAATATCTATGTATCAAAATGGTGAATATGGACATACAGGTATGTTTATAGGAGTGCCAGCAATTATTAATCGTAATGGAATAAAAGAAATGATGGAGTTAAAACTAGATTCTAATGACCAAAAAAAGTTTGATGATAGTTGTAAAGTTTTAATAAAGATGATTGAAGAAGATATTAACTCAATTTTAGAAGAAGAATAAAAAATAGATATAAAGATATTTAAAAGTTTTAAAAATTAATTTTTTATTAAGAATAAATTATATAAAAAAAGCCAATATAAAATTGGTGATGAAAATGAAAATTTCTTGGATGAAAGCAAAAGGTGATTTCAAAAGTTTTAGGTTTTTTCAAAATATGGGATTTGATGTATATGAAATAGAAGATTTAGAACAAACTGATGAAAAAATTAGACAATTAGTTAAAAATGACTATAATACAATTGTACTTTCAAATGAAGTTGCAGGATTTTCACAAGATATTATAAAAAAATACGCAAAAAATGAAAGCATTAATATAATTATTGCCCAAAATAAAGAAGAATAAGACAAGAAATGTGTGCATATTATAGAAAAATGAGGTGATAATAATGCTTTTTCAAGAGGAAGAATATAATTTATTTGTAAATGACTTTAATACAAGTATATATAATTTACCTAAAGAGTCTAATTATTCAAATTATATATTTCTATGTGTAGGTTCTGATAAAATTATGGGAGATAGTTATGGACCACTTGTAGGACAAAAATTAGAAGAGTTTTTTCAAAGTATGTATACAAATGTAAAAGTAATAGGCACTCTAGAAACTCCAGTTTCAGCACTTAATTTTAATGAGACTGTTTCAAAAATTTATTCTTCATATAAGAATCCTTGTGTAATTGTAATTGATTCTGCATTATCAAAAGAAAATAGAATTGGGAATATTATTGTACAAAATAGTAAAATACAATGTGGGAAAGGTACAAACAAGCAAATGAAATTAATAGGAGATATTAGTATTAGAGCAATAGTAGCAACAAATTATAATACTCCAAGATATAATTACAAAAGCCTACAAAATGTATCTTTAAAACAAGTATTAAAATTAGCCGATATAACTGCAAATGGAATTTATCAAGTAATGAAATATCATTAAAATGTATATTCCTAAAAATATTGGAAAAAATTTATAAAGAAACCAAATTTTTAGGAGGTACATATGAATATAGAAAACATGAAAAATATTGTGGTGTTAAAAGATTTACCATCTAATATAGTAGAAGAGGCAATAGTTATATTAAAACCAAATATGAAACTTGATTATATAAAAAAAGAAAATAAAGCAAAAGAAAATGTTAAAGTAGGTACAAAGGGAAAACTAAATTCAAAAGAATATATCTTAAAAGAGGCAGAAGCAATCGTAAGTCAATATATTTCTAATTTAGATAAACCTAAACAATTAGAAATAACTAATAAAAAATTGCAAAACAAATATAATCATATAAAAATAGTGAGTATTTTTGTTGGTATTATTGGGATATTTGGAATTATTGTTAATTTTATATAAAATATAATAGAATAAAACACTTATATCAAACATATATATTAGAAAATAAAATATGTAAGATAGAGGTGTTTTTTTATTGGAAAAAATATTAACTATGGAAGATAGAATAAAAAAAGCAGAAGAAATTTATAAAAGAAGAAGAGGAAATAGTAGTAATTTTAATGTAGCAACAGTTAATTTAGGTGAAGGAAAAAATTATGGATTACTAAAAAAGATGATATTACAGATTTTGATATGTTTAGTAATTTATTTTATTTTTTATTTAATTCAAAATAGTAATTATATATTTTCAGAAGAAGTGCTTATAAAAACTAAAGAAGTACTTTCATATGATATAGATATACCAAGTTTATATGAACAAATTACTAAATTTTTACAAGATCAAACAAATAGCTTTATTATAAATCCTACTAACGAAGTGGGAAATACTATAGAAAATAATAATGTAAATGATAATAAAACAGATGCAGAAAATGAAAATGCAATTGGAGGAGCAGAAATAGAAGATACAAAGATTGCAAACAATAATGAAAATAAAGATGATAAAACGCCTAAAAATGACGATGATTATATTAAAGAAAAATTTTTGTTTATAAAACCAATTGATGGAATAGTATCTTCTGAATTTGGACAAAGAGATGTTGATAATCCAATAGTTAGTAAAAATCATACAGGAATAGATATAGCAGCAGATACAGGGACTAAAATTCAAGCAGCAATGGAAGGTAAGGTAACAATTTCTAGTACAGTGGGCGATTATGGATATCATATTAAAATTGAAAATGAAGATGTAAGTACACTTTATGCGCATTGTAGTAAATTGTATGTAAAAGAAGGAGATTTTGTAAATAAAGGACAAGAAATTGCAGAAGTAGGGTCTACTGGTAAATCTACAGGTCCACATTTACATTTTGAAATTATGAGGGGAAGTAATTATATTAATCCAAGAAATATATTAGATTTTTAAAACATAAAGGAGGCAAAAGTAATGA
>CANAQC010000023.1 GCA_947363765.1 uncultured Clostridium sp.
TTAAGCTTAACACTATTCCGACATAATATTAACATTATTATTATTGTTATTATTAATGCTATTAATGTAATTCCTCTATTTTTTCTTTCCATAATATTATTTCTCCTTTTCTTATGTTTAATAATAGTTTTTTCTCTTGTCTTATTGTATATAACTATAATTTTATTGTCAACATCTTTTGAAATTTTATGATATTATTATATTAACTCTTTTTACATGCAAAACAATTACATTATATATAATAAATTAATATTACTATATAGTAAAAGGACAGGAAATTATTCCTATCCTTTTTAGTTTTTTAATCACCATTTAATATTTTGTTATTTTTCTACACTTCTGTTTGCTATTTCTATGGCTTTTGTTACAATGTTTCCACAATCTTTTGCAGATACATTTCCCCAACTACCACCGTCTTTTTTTACTTGTTCGTATACTCCTAATTCTTTTGCTATTTCTTCTCTTAAATTGTCTGAGATTAATTTTGAATTTCTGGACATAATAAATACCTCCATATTTTTTATGAAAATACTTTTAATTCTTTATTAAAAATATATAAATTAAAACCTTTGATTTTTAATTTTTTGTATTTTCATATTTCTATTATGTGTAGTTTTTTTGTTTTCTTACATGGTAATTTTTTAGATTTATTTCATTATTTTCCGTTTTTGATTTTTATGTTGTTAGTGTTCCATCTGGTGTATTTTGAATTATTAGTATATCTTCTTCTCTTCCAGTTTCAGCATTAATATATACTAAAAATTCTGTATCATCAACACGTCCTTTAAATTCCCAACAATATAATTCTGTTTGAAATTCGGTTGGTATTACTGCTAATGATTCGCTAATAATTTCTAAATTTTTGTTTAGAGTCTTTTTTGCTTCTTCTTTTGTTATTTTGGCTTGTGGTAAATTTCTTTGTTCATGTGAATTTAAATATCCTGTTGTTTCCATTCCTAATATTTCACCATTGTCTAATGCTATTTTTAGTTTTATTAAGTCTGAATATATTATAACTCCATCTTGATTATAAGCATAGTTAATTGTTACTATTCCTTGCTGTTTTAAATAGTATGTTTCTTTCATATTTGGAAATCCCTTTTTACTTAAAAATTCTTTTCCTATTTGGTTTGCTTGTTCTTGTGATATAACTTCTGTTTCTACATTTTTGTTATCATTTACAAGGACTATATGTCCTCCTTTTTGAGATATAGATATATTTGCTCTTTGATCTTTTTGTCTTTTATTTAATTTAACAGAAAAGTCAAATGAAGGTATGTTTCCATTTTCAGATAATCCATTAAATGTTATTTCTTCTATATTTTCAGCACCATAAAATTCTTTTACAATTTCATTTGCTCTTTGTTCATCTATATTATCTCCTGTTAATCCTTTTCTTTCAGGGTTTGTCATATGTTCTGAAAATGCTCCATCATATATTAATCCTGCATATTCATGAAAGTTTTCTTCTAATCCTGAAAAACTATCTTGTGATATATTACTTACTTGTTGTGCAAATGCAATACTTCCTTTTTTGGTTAGTTCTCCCCAACTAATTCTTCCATCATTCATATCTGCTGATAATTGTATGAGTGTATTTTTTAATTCTAAACTATAATCATGTAAACTTTTTAGATTGTCTAATTCTTCTTGTTTTAGGCTTTCTTGATATATGTTTTTTCTAGATAATGTATAACTATAATCGCTTACTTGATTTAAGAATTTAGAAGTATTTTCTAATTCTTGTGAACCTATTGGTAATTGTGCTAAATAACTTTGGGCAAGGTTTGCTTCTCTCCACAAATGTGTTAATGTTTCTGCTCCATGTTCAGGTGTTGTTGATATTAGTGATTTTGCAAGATATGCTTCTACATTATCTACATAGTCTACCAATTCGAAAAATGCCATATTATATGAATTTTCTGAAGCTTGCCTAAAGTCTCTCTCTCTTTTATAAGTAAATAGCCCTAAACCAATTATAATAGCTCCTAATACAACAATTACACTTAACATATGCCTATCTTGTAATCTATTTTTCCAATCTATCATTTTTTCTTTTAAATTCATAATCTTCTTTCCTTTCTTTTTTATTTTATTTAGCATATTATTTACAAAATCTGTGTTTTCCAATTTTTTTAACAAGTGGTCTTGACCAAATCCACTTATTAGTTGCAGTATCTGGATTAAAATAATAAATACATCCGTTTGTTGGATCCCATCCATTCATAGCATCTTGTGCTGCTTTTAAAACTGTAGAATCTTCTTTTATTGGTACATTAATTTGTCCATCTGATACTGCTGTAAATGCTCCTTTTTCATATATTACTCCTGCTATTGAGTTTGGAAATTTTGAACTTTTTACACGATTTAATATAACAGCTCCGAACAGCAACTTGCCCTTCATATGGTTCTCCTCTTGCTTCTCCATTAATTGCTCTTGCAATTAATTGTAAGTCTGATGTAGAATTATTTGCTGCATATACTTTATTTTGATTTGTTTCAATATTTAAAATTGTTATAAATCCTAGGATTGTTAATCCTATTAGTAAAATTATAAATAAATTTTTTAGTAATTTTTTCATATATTACCTCCATGTTTTTGTATTATTTTGCTATTTTTTTTAAATTTTATTCTTGATTTTTTTATTTTTTTAAGTTTTATTTATATTTTTTTATATTTGTGTTAAAATCAATTTATAAATATTTTAGGAGGTTTAATTTTTGAAAAAAGTTTTAATTTTTTATGCTTCTTATGGAGGAGGGCATTTATCTGCTGCTCGTTCTATTAAAGAGTATATTGAACAATATTATAAAGATATAGAAGTAAATTTAGTAGATTGTGTAAAATATGTTAATAAATCTTTAGAAAAGTTAACTACTAAAGCTTATAATGAGATGGCAAAAAAAATGCCTTGGGTATGGGGAAAAATTTACTCTAATTCACAAAAAGGTGTTTTTGCCAAAATTAGTAATTCTTCTAATAAAATAATGGCTTTAAAGTTAAATAAGTTATTACAAGAATATAATCCAGACTTTGTTATTTCAACTCATCCTTTTGGTTCTCAGATGTGTACAATTTTAAAGAAAAAGGAAAAAATTTCTGCTTCAATTGCAACTGTTATGACTGATTATGCCCCACATGATCAATGGCTTGTAAATTCCTCGTTAATTGATTATTTTTTTGTTGCTCATGATGGTATGAAACAAGATTTAATAAAAAAAGGAATTGATAATAAAAAAATTTTTGTAACTGGTATTCCTTTGTCTAATCGTTTTTTAAAAAATTATCCTAAAAAAGAGATTTTAGATGAATTAGGTTTTATTGAAAATAAAAAAACTGTTTTATTTTTTGCAGGTCGGTGAATTTGGTCTTGGTAAGTCAAGAACTTATGAAATGTTACACACTTTTGTAAAAGATTTTGATAATATTCAAGTAGTTGCTATATCTGGGAGAAATGCTAAAATGAAGCGTAGTTTTGAATATTTAGTAGAAAAAGAAAATAAGAAAGATTGTATTAAGGTATTAGATTATACTACTAAAATTCCTGAACTTATGAGTATTTCAGATTTAGTTATTACAAAACCTGGAGGTTTAACTACTTCTGAAAGTTTGGCATCACGGTCTACCCATTATTGTAATTAATCCAATTCCTGGTCAAGAAGAGGAAAATGCTACTTTTTTAGAGGATAATGGTGTTGCTATATGGATTAAAAAACAAGATGATGTAAAAGAGATTTTAAATGAGTTATTTTCTTCTCCTGAAAGAATGCAAAAAATGAAAATTAATGCAAGACTTCTTGCTAAAAAGAATTCTTGCAAAGATATTTGCGAAATTTTATTTAAATAGATTAAAACTATTTTGTAATTCACTTTTTTAATTAGTGCCTCATATATTAGCAATATATGGGGTGAGTTTTTTTGAATGATTTTTTAGATAATGTATCTGGTTGTGAATTGATTGCTCTTTCTAGTATCCTTGCTATTATGATTAGTCAAGGTTTAGATTCTAATGAAATTGGTACTTTAGCAAATTTTTTCTCATCATTAGGTGATAATTTAGGCATTATTTCTAATACTAGTTCATCAAATTCTTGCTCCTATAATATATCTAAAACTATTTAATAGCTTATAATTCTCGTCTTCCTTCTAAAGCTTTAGTTAGTGTAATTTCGTCTGTATATTCTAAATCTCCTCCTACTGGAATTCCATGTGCAATTCTAGTTACTTTTATTCCAAGTGGTTTTACTAACTTAGAAATATACATTGCTGTTGCTTCTCCTTCTACTCTAGGATTTGTTGCAAGTATAATTTCTTTTACTACTTCTTTATTTAGTCTAGAAAGTAGTTCTTTTAGTTTAATGTCATCTGGTCCTACTCCATTCATTGGAGATATTGAACCATGTAATACATGGTATACTCCTTTAAATTCATGTGTCTTTTCCATAGCAATTATGTCTTTTACATCTTCTACTACACAAATTATACTTTCATCTCTTTTAGGATTTATACATATCGGACAAGGATCTGTATCTGATATATTATAACATTTTGAACAATATTTTAATTTTTGTTTTGCACTTGTTATTGATGTAATGAATTCTTCTATTTGTTTTTCATCTTGTTCTAATATATAAAATGCAAGTCTTACTGCAGTTTTATGTCCAATGCTTGGTAGTCTTTCAAAGCTTTCTATTAGTTTTTCTATTGATGGTGAATAATATGACATTGTTTTTCTCCTCTATCTTTTACATTAATCCTGGTATATTATATTTTCCCATAGATGCTGTTTGAGCAATATCTACTTTTTTTAATGCTTCATTTACACATGTTAAAATTAAGTCTTGTAACATTTCTATATCTTCTGGATCTACTGCATCTTTGCTAATTTTTATTTCTTTTATTTGTTTGTTACCAGTTACTTTTACAAAAACTGCTCCTCCTCCAACTGTTGCATCAAATTCTTTTGTGCTTAATTCTTCTTGTGTCTTTTCTATGTCTTGTTGCATTTTTTTTGCTTCTTTCATAAGATTATTTAGATTCATTCCTCCAAATCCTCCACCCATTCCTGGGAATCCTCCTCTTTTTGACATTGTTTTTTTTCCTTCCTTTCTTTAATTTTTTATTCTTCTATTATATTAATTGGTACATCTAATTGTTTTACCATATTTTCTATTGAATTTTCTTGTTTTTGCTCATAATCTTCTATGTCAGTATATTTAATATGCATTTGTTGACCACATTCTTCAAATATTAATTTTGTAAGTTCTTTAATGTTTTCTGGTTTTTCTAATATAGATTTTCCAAATTTAGTTATTCCATTTGGAAATATAATTTCTATTGTTAAGTCATCTTTTTGTTTTGCTTTTGTGTTTACTAAATTAGAATATAGTACCATTTTCCCAGTCTGTTTTAATTTGTTTATCACTTCTGGCCAATATTGCTCTGATTTTAGATTACTAATATCTTTTTTTTGTGTTTGATTTTTTACTTCTTTTGTTTCTTTGGCAATATCTTTTTGTTTTAAATTTTCTTCACTTTTATTTGATATTATTTTCCCACTATTTATTTTTTGTTCTAATTGTTGTATTTTTAATTTTAATTCTTCTATTCCGTCATACTCAATGTTTGTAGAGATTTTAATTATTCCTACTTGTAAGATTATTTCTTTTTGTGATGATGCTTTTATATTATTTTCAATTTCTGATAATGCATATATAAGTGAAATTAATCTTTCTTTTGAAATTTGTGTTGATAGTTTTTTAATTTGCTCTAATTCTTCTTTACTATATATCTCTAAATTTTCACTTGTTTTACATACTAATATGTCTTTTGTGTATTTAATTATTTCCCATAGGAGATTATTTAAATCTTTTCCATCTGCTAACACTTTTTCTAATGCTTGTAATGCTTTTTCTGGATTGTATTCTATTATTGGTTCTACAATTTCATTTACAGATTTAATTTTTGGTATTCCTATTAATTGTTTTACTTTGTCTTCATTAATTTCTTCTTTTCCTTCTTCTTGCATACATCTTTCTAATATACTTAATGCATCTCTTGCTGCTCCTTCTGATAAAGTAGCTATAATTTTTAATGCTCCTTGTGTTATTTTTATTTTACTTTCTTTACATACATATTCTAAACATTTTATTATATCTTCATTTGATAATCTTTTAAAGTCAAAACGTTGACATCTTGAAAGAATAGTTGCTGGTAATTTTTGTGGTTCTGTAGTTGCTAAAATAAATTTAACATGTGGTGGTGGCTCTTCTAATGTTTTTAAAAGTGCATTAAATGCTCCCACAGATAACATATGAACTTCATCTATGATGTATACTCTATATTTTGCAAGTGTAGGCAAAAAATTAACTTCATCACGAATAATACGTATGTCTTCAACACTATTATTAGATGCTGCATCCATCTCTACTACATCTGTTAAACTTCCATCTAACATTGCTTTACAGATTCTGCATTCATTACAAGGCTCTCCGTCTATTGGATTTAGACAGTTAATTGCTCTTGCTAGTATTTTTGCAGCAGAAGTTTTTCCTGTCCCTCTTCCTCCATTAAATAAATATGCATGTCCAATTCTTCCTGATATAATTTGATTTTTTAATGTTTTGGTAATATGACTTTGTCCTACCATTTCTGAAAATGTTAATGGTCTAAATTTTCTATATAGTGCTGTATATTCCATTATTTCACCTCGTATTTTAAAAAATGGTGTGAATTTTTACATCTCTATGGAAAACAATATCCACATAAAGCAAACTACTTATTGCTGCTTCGTTTCCGATCTGACAAGGTTCGTAGTTCTTTATCAGAATTGTTTTCCATACAAATGTAAAGACTCATACCGTTTTTATTATATACTATAATATTATATTTTCGCAATACTTATTTTCTAATTTTAGCACTTTATTATTACAATTTAGACTATAATTTAGTAATTTTTGTTTAATTAATATCGTTTAAACACTAACTTTTGTATTCCTTCTTTTTGATAGTTTGTAGTTCCTTCTTCTAATATATTTCCTGTGGGCATTTCTAATTCTATATGTGTTTTATAGTTTTTATTCGATTTTAATTCAATTCCTAAGTCAAAACTTATTGTCATTTTTAATTCTTCATTGCTTAGGTTAAGTTTTTTTAGTAATGTTCCATCATGTCTAATTTCTTCTTCATTGTCTGATGTATAAGTCCCTAAGTCTTTATTTACAACTCTAATTAAAATAAGTCCACCTTGGTTTGAAATTTGTAAATTTTTAATATCTGATTTGTCTTGATTTCCTATAAATTCTATTATGTCTTTAATTTCATATTCTTCTTTATTTTCATATACTCCTTGGTTAAAACTTTGTGGACCATAAAATACAGTTCTTCCCTTTTTAGGTGATTGTTCAATTTTAAAATTGTCTAATTTTATTTTTTCTATAATTTCATCCTGATTATAATTTTTATTTTTTACTATATCTAAATATATATCATTATTTTGTACTAAATTTAAATTCCATTTGCTTTTATCATCATTTGTTTGAATTCCATTTGCATTACTAATTACCATAATTTTAGAAATTTGGAATGGGATATTTGCTTCTCCTTCTACTTGATATCTAAGTGTAATACTAATTATTGTAATTATAATAATACTAATTGCAATAATAGCTATATATTTTCTTAAAAATTTAAATTTTCTCATTCAATTCCCCTTTATATTATAGAACTCTAAGTCTTAATAAGATAATATCCTAAACGTGTTTTTGCAATATAACTATATTTTTATAAATTATTTTTTTCGTTTTTTAATTTTCGTAAGTTTTTGAAAAAGTTTTTTAATATAGTTTCACATTCTTTTTGTAATATTCCTGTTTCCATTTCTACTTTATGATTAAATGGATAATCTTTTAATAAATTTAAAACAGAACCACAAGCTCCTGTTTTTTCATCCATTGTACCAATATATACTTTTCTTATTCGTGAATTAACTAAAGCCCCTGCACACATAGAACATGGTTCTAATGTAACATACATATCACAATCTATTAATCTCCAATTATTTAAATTTTTACTTGCTTTTTGAATTGCTAATATTTCTGCATGGTTTGTAGTATCTTGCTTTTTTTCTTTTTTATTATGTGCTTTTGAAATTATTTTTCCATCTTTTACAATAACTACTCCTACAGGTATTTCTAATTGGTCATATGCTTTTTGGGCTTCTTTTAATGCTTCTTTCATAAACTTTTCTTTTTCTCCCATTATTTTCCAACCTTGATTATAGTATTTTTATGTTTGTAACTACTGCATTTTTCAAAAATTATACTATTATTTTAATATGTTGTCAAATATGTAAATAATACTAATTTTGTGTATTCTAGTTATTTTTTAAGTTATTCAAATTTAAAGTATTTTAATTTTTCTTGAATCATTATTAGCTTATTTAGTAATTTACTCCATTTAATTACTTCAATGCTATCTAATCCATTTTTCTGTATTTTCTCATCTACTATCTTTTTAATTTTTTGTATTGATTGCTCCATGTCTATCCCCTTTTCTTTTGTTTGAAATACAATATTTCTTTAATATCATACTTCTATTTTTCCACTTGTATTGATGTTATGTAAATGCAATGTTATACTTAAAAAGTACGTATGCATAGTATGTATATGCCTATGGTGCAAAATTATAGGGAGGTAAAGTCTATCTGAAAAATTGCTTTTACCTCTCCTATTTTATGTTTTGTTCACTTTATCATATGAATAAATATTTTTTCAATATGATAAATGTGATTTTTCTAAAATGTTTTTCCGTTTCCCAATATTTTTGTCGAATTTTGTATTGTTTTTATAATGATTAGTATACATATACTTATAAGTAAATACATTTTTATTAGAATATATCTGTATTTTTATATTATAATTTTAAACTAAAATAACTCTACTATTGAAAAATTTTTATTTTTTGCTTCATTTAATTTTATACTATCATTTTATATTGATTTTTTCACATTTTTTCTAGTAGTATATATATATTTGAAGAGAGAAATCATTTGTCTACGTAAGTATTTTACTATAGAAACGATTTCTCTCTTCCTCCGCTTCTATCTTTTTCGACAACTTTCTTATTATCTTTATGTTATTATTTGTCGGTTACTAAAGATAAAATAATTATTTACTAATGAAAGGGGTGTTTTTATGAAAGAACTTGGTAAAATCATTATTAATGTAAGTACAGATGGAGCTAATCATTATTCTTTTGATATTCATAATGATAATGATGAACTTTCTTGTGTTACTGATGTATTAGAAGATACCTTAAAAAAATACTAAAGACTAGGCTTATGCTCTAGTCTATTTTTTCACATATATCTAATCTATTTTTATCTTGTCTTATATTGCCTTCATTTTGAAATTCCATTTTTTATATCTGCATTTTTATGTAAAGTTAAATATAATATTTTTATAACTAAATCTTAAATAGTATTTGAATGTGTTTCAATTCTTGCCTTATTTAGCCATAAATGTGACCTTGTGTTTATAGTCATTTTATGTTATAATAATACTATAAATACTCAAGGAGGTCTATTTTATGAACAACGATATGAAACAGATACAAATTAATTTTAAACTGGAAGCTCAAAATAATGGGCGGTTAACGTTTGAAGAGTTAAAGCTTCTTCCTATTGAAAAACTAACTGAACTTCACGACTTAGTTTCTGCTTATTTGAAATTAATTGAAAGCGTTAACAATGCCATGTAGACCATCCCCACTGAAGTTTAGTGGGGTTTTTTATTTTGGTATACCCAGAGGGACTCGAACCCCCATCTGTCGCTTAGGAGGCGACTGCTCTATCCTGCTGAGCTATGGATATGTATATGGGTATTTATGACAGTATATAATATTTTTTGGTTCATTTCAAGATATTTATTTATAAAACAAAATTTTTTCAATCTAAGTCTATAGTTACACTTCAAATTATAAATTTTATACTTTAATTATATGTAGTGTTTTATTGAATTTATTTTAATATAGTTATATAATAATTTTTAAATATAGAAGGAGAGAAGTTTATGCAAAAAATATTGGGATATTTAAGAAAAGCTATTGAAGATTTTAATATGATTGATGAAAATGATAAGATTGCTATTGGTTTATCTGGAGGCAAAGATTCTATTACTCTACTTTATGGTTTAAAGGCCTTAAAACGATTTTATCCTAAAAATTTTGATATAATTGCAATTAGTATAGATCCTGGTTTTGAATTTTTTAATCGTAATTTTTTAATTAATATTTGTAAAGAAATTGATGTTCCTTTATTTTGTGAAGAAAGTCATATTAAGGAAATTGTTTTTGATATAAGAAAGGAAAAAAATCCATGCTCTTTATGTGCAAATCTTCGTCGTGGTATTTTGAATACTACTGCTATTAGTAAAGGATGTAATAAAATTGCTCTTGGTCATAATGAAGATGATGTATTAGAAACTTTTTTACTAAATTTATTTTATGCAGGTTCTATTTCTACTTTTGCACCAATAAGTTATATGGATCGTTCTAAAATGACTTTAATTAGACCTCTTATTTATGCTCCAGAAAAAGATATTAAAAAGTTTATTAGTAAAAATGGTATTGAAGTTATGCCAAAAGCCTGCCCTATGGATGGTGTTTCTAAAAGAGAAGATATGAAAAAAATGATTAAAGATTTACAAATTGATATTCCTCATATTCGTGCAAATCTGTATGGTGCAATTTCAAGAAGTAATATAAAAGGATGGGGAAAAAATTAATTTTTTATAATTATACATTAAGTTAGCTTAATTTATAATAAAATAAGACGTTTTTACTAGGAAAACGTCTTATTTTATTATAAATCTATCTTATTTTACTATTTCTAATACTGCTTTATTTAGTTCTTCTAATTGTTTTTGTGCTTCCTTCATAGATGTTGCTTTAATCCCCATATAAAATTTAATTTTTGGTTCTGTTCCAGATGGACGTACACAACACCAAGCATCATTTTCTAGTTCATAATATAATACGTTTGATATTGGTAATTGTATTTTTGTTTTTTCATTTGTTTGTAAGTCTATACATTCGCTTGTTTTGTAGTCTTTTGCTTTTTGTACTTTATAATTTCCAAATTTTTTTGGTGCATCTTTTCTTAGTTTTTCCATTATTTCTTTTATTTTTTCTGCACCTTTTTGTCCTTCCATTGTTATTGTTGCAAGTCCTTCTTTGTAGTAACCATATTTTTCGTATAGATTAATCATTTGATCCCATAGTGTAATTTTATTTTTTTTGTAAAATGCTGCTATTTCAGTAAGCATCATTACTGCTACTATTGCATCTTTATCTCTTGCATGTGTTCCTACTAAACATCCATAGCTTTCTTCAAATCCAAATATAAATTCATTTTCTTTTGTTTTTTCGAATTCTTTTATTTTTTCTCCAATATATTTAAACCCTGTTAATACTTCAAGTAATTTCATATTGTAATTTTTACTTATTGTATCTGCCATATTAGTTGATACTATTGTTTTTATTATTGCTCCATTTTTTGGTAGTGTATTATTTTTCTTTCTTTGACTTAAAATATATTCTAGAATAATGATTGCTGACATATTTCCTGTAAATGCCATATATTCACCTGTTTTTGAGTCTTTTGCATATACTCCTAGTCTATCTGCATCTGGATCTGTTGCAAGTACTATATCTGCATCTACCTTTTTTGCAAGTTCTAATGCTAATGTAAATGCTTTTTCGTCTTCAGGATTTGGATAATCTACTGTTGGAAAGTTTCCATCTGGTTTTTCTTGCTCTGCTACTATATATACATTTGTAAACCCTAATTGTTTTAGTATGTCTTTTACTGGTATGTTTCCTGTTCCATGTAATGGTGTATATACTATTTTTAAGTCTTTTTGTATGTCTTGATTTATACTTTGTTTTTTTAATTCTTTTTTATATTCGTTATCAATTTCTTCTCCAATTATATTATATAATCCTTTTCTTATTGCTTCTTGTTTTGATATATTTTTAATCATTTTAAAATCTGTTATTTTATTTACATTTTCAATAATTTGTTTATCTACTGGTGATACAATTTGCGCTCCATCTTCCCAATATACTTTATATCCATTATATTTTGGAGGGTTATGACTTGCTGTAATCATGATACCTGCTATACAGTTTAGGTGTCTAACAGCAAATGATAATTCTGGCACTGGTCTTAAAGAATCAAATAAATAAGTTTTTATTCCATTTGCATTTAAGCATAATGCTGTATATTCACTAAATTCTTTTGACATATTCCTAGAGTCATAACTTATTGCTACTCCTTTTTCTTTTTTTTCCTTTTCTATAATGTAATTTGCAAGTCCTTGTGTTGCTTTTGTAACTGTATAATAATTCATTCTGTTAGTCCCTGCTCCTAATATTCCTCTTAATCCTGCTGTTCCAAATTCTAGATTTTTATAAAAACGATCTTTTATTTCTTCTTCATCTTTTATTTGTTTTAATTCTTGTTTTGTTTTTTCATCAAAAATTTCATCTTGACACCATTTTTGATATTCTTGTTTATAATTCATATATATTTTTCCTCCTTATATTAATTTTTAATAGTATATAATTTCATGGATATTGTATACTAGAAAAAAACAAATGTCAAAACTAACATTTGTTTTCTTATATAACTTAGAAATTTCAATATTTTTTTGATTTTATTTTCTTTTTTTTATATAGTCTAAATATAATTTTGTCGCAGTTTCTGGACTGTCTACTCCTTCTGCATTTTTTACAGGTGCAAATTCTTCTTCTCTTTTTACTCTCATAATTGCCATATTGTCTAGTGCCTCAAATGCATCAAATATAAAAGATTCAAATTTATATGCATTTGGTACTTCTGGAACTACAATTACCCCATTTTTATCTATATATTTTGCTTTTTTAAATGCACTATGATATGGTAATTTGTTTTTTGCAATTGTTTCAATTGCTTTTATATGAAATAAATTACATAGTATATGTGATTCTCCATATAGTAATTCTCCATTTTCATCTATCGCTTCTGCCATTTCATCTGTAATTTCTGTATATTCAATAACACTTGGTTTATTATTTTTCTTGCAAAATACTCCTACGCGTTCTTTTGGGTTATTTTTTACTACTGATTTTCCTGCTGCTAAACATTTCTTATTTATAGCAATTCCTGTTAATAATGGATCTACCATTTTTGCAAGCACATTATCAACTCCTGCTATGAAAATCCAATTAATTCCTCTTTTTTTCATATCTTTTATAATGCCTTCTTTTTGCATTGCCTCAAAAATACCACCATGTCCATCTGCTGCTTGTTTTACCAATCCTTTTTCATCTACTAATATTTTTCCATTTACATCCATCATTGGTAATTCGTTTTGAATAAAGAATTTTATATTTTCTTCTCCCATTCCAAAATAGTTATGACGTCTGAAAAAATCTGTTGTTTTATAATTATTTTCTCTACTTGTCATAATGTACCAAGGAATAACTGCTTTGTATTTTTTTTGTGCTTCACGAATAGTCTCTGATAATAATGTGAATAATGGCTTTTTTTCGCCTACTTCTAGTTCAAATGTTCCTTTTGGTCCATTATGTCCTAATCTTGTTCCTTGTCCACCAGCCATAGTAACTACTGCATATTTTCCTTCTTTTATTAATTGTATTCCTTCTTTTTCATAATTTTCTTTGTCTTGTTTTGATAATTTTTCTTTATCTATATATGATAATGGTTCTATTTTACAATCTTTAAAATCTTTTTTCTTACTTACCTGTTTATATAATTCATTCATTCTTTCAAAATCAATTTTTAGAACTTGATCTAATAGTTCTTCTCTTTTTTGTTCAATTAATCTATCATATGAAATTAATAATTGATCTTGATGGTATATTTTTAGTTTTTCTTTTGCTTTCTCATATTTTTTATCCATAAAGCATACTTCCTTTTTATTTTTTAAATTGTATATATATTATACTATAATAATTTTTTCGTCAATATGCATTTTGGATTAAATATTAAAATATTAAGCATCTTTTTTGTCTTGTTTATGAAACTCTTCTTTAATTTTTTTTATTCCCGATGTATTTAAGATATATTGATGTTCTTTTGTAATTTCATTAATATTACTAAACTTTGTAATATCATAACAATTTATGATTGTAATTTCTTTTTCAATTTTTAATTGACTAATTGCTCTTTTGATATTACTATTTGCTAATTTAATATACTCTTTTTCCCCACTTATTAATACTTCTATATTATTTTGTTTATTTGCTATTTTTTCTATTTGTGTTTTTATATTACTATATTTAATGATTTTAGTGCTTGTCCAATTTATATTTGTTATTTGTTTTGTTATTTCTTCTTTTAAGTTCATTTTTGATACAATTTCTTTTACATTATTATCTATTTGATTTTCTAATAGTGTTATAATATCATTTCCTTTTTTTAAGCTTTGATGTATATGTGGTAGTATCATTGTTGTTAAATGCCAGCTATTTACATAGAAACTACATACTTCCTTAATTTGTACCAAATTTTCTTTCATTCTTTTTCCCTACCTTTTCATTGGTTTTTCTATTGGTAAATTTTACCATTGTTACAAAAATATGTCAATTATATTTCATAATAAATACAAAGATTTTTTCGTGATTTTTCGACATGTGCTCATTAATTTTTTTATATACATGTATATTTTTTTTGTTTTGGTTAATACTTTTTTTAAAGAGATATTTTAACAATTCCGTTTAATTTTTGATTTGGAGGTTTTTATTATGAAAACGTTATTAAATATTATATGTGGAAAAAAGGTGAAATATTCCATTTTGCTATTATTTTTATTAAGTTTATATATTTTTATTAGTACTTTTTCTTATGTAAATGCTGTTTCAAGAGATATTTCAAATAGTGTATTCCGTCTTCATGTAATTGCAAATAGTGATACTAAAGAAGATCAGGATTTAAAATTAAAAGTACGTAATAATGTTTTATCTTATATGAATACTATTTGTAAAGATTCAAAGACTAAACAAGAGGCTATTGAACTTGCAAATAAGCATCAAGAAGAATTTAAGCAAATTGCTTTAAATACAATTTATGAAAATGGTTATGATTATAGTGTTAATGTTTGTATTGGTAATTTTTCTTTCCCTACCAAAACTTACGGAGATATTAGTTTACCTAGTGGCTATTATGATGCTTTAAGAATTGAAATTGGACAAGCAAAAGGACAAAACTGGTGGTGCGTAATGTTTCCTCCATTATGTTTTGTAGATGTAAGTTCTGGTATTGTTCCAGAAGAATCTAAAGAAGCTATAAAATCTAATTTGACAGATGAAGAATTTACTTTAATCTCTAATCAAGATAATCCTGAGATTAGTTTTAAATTTAAATTAATTGAATTTTTTCAAAAAAATCATCTGTTAACTGCTAAAAATTAATTATATTAATTGATTTAGCTTGTATATTCTAATTTGTAATATTTAATAGTTAATTCTTTTTAAAAAATAGTTGTAAATCCTTTTTGTTTGTGATATATTTTATTAGTAATAAGAGTGTTATTGCACTCTTTTTTATTGTATAGGAAAAATATATATGGGGGAAATAATTTTGGATAAATTAGTTATTACAGGAAAAACACCTTTAAAAGGTGAGGTTACAATTAGTGGAGCAAAAAATGCAGCAGTTGCTATTTTGCCAGCAGCTTTATTAATTGATGGTGTTACAACAATTGAAAATTTACCAAATATTAGTGATGTAAAATTACTATGCGAAATAATAGAATCACTTGGTGCTAAAATTACTTGGACTAATAAAAACACCATTACTATTGATTCTAGAAATATTACTTCTACAAGAGCTCCACTAGAATTAACAAGAAAGTTTCGTGCTTCTTATTATTTGATTGGTTCTCTTTTAGGTAGATGTAAAGATGTTCAAGTTGGTATGCCTGGTGGTTGCAAATTAGGTGCAAGACCAATTGACCAACATATTAAAGGTTTTGAAGCTTTAGGTGCAAAAGTTGAAGTTGGTCAAGGTAATATTACTGCTACTTGTAATAATCTTATTGGTAATAATGTTTATATGGATATTGTTTCTGTTGGTGCAACCATTAATGTAATGCTTTCAGCTGTTCTTGCAAAAGGGACTACTATTATTGATAATGCTGCAAAAGAGCCTCATATTGTTGATGTTGCAAATTTTTTAAATACTATGGGTGCTGATGTTCGTGGTGCTGGAACAGATGTAATAAAAATTAATGGTGTTGATAAGTTAGAAGGTAATGTTTGTTACTCTGTTGTACCAGATCAAATTGAAGCTGGCACTTTTATGCTTGCAGCTGTAGCATCTAGAGGTGATTTGATTATTAAAAATTGTATAACAAAGCATTTAGAATGTATAACTGCAAAAATTTTAGAAATTGGTGCTCATGCTGAGGAATTAGGTGGAGATACTATTCATGTATGGTGTGACAAAAGACCAAATAAGGCTACTATTAAAACTCTTCCATACCCTGGTTTTCCTACTGATTTACAACCACAAATGGGTGTAGTTTTTGCTACTTCAAATGGTACTAGTATTATTAATGAAAGTATTTGGGAATCTCGTTTTCAATATACAGATGAATTAAATAAAATGGGAGCCAAGATTACATCTCAAGGTAAAACAGCAATTTTTGAAGGTGTTAATTGTTTATACGGTGCTCCTGTTTATGCAACAGATTTAAGAGCTGGTGCTGCATTAATTATTGCTGGTATTTGTGCAGAAGGTGAAACACAAATTTATAATTTAGACCATATAGATCGTGGTTATGAAAATATTGAAGAAAAGTTTAGAAGTATTGGTGCTTCTATTGTACGTATTAAAGAAGATGATTTAAATAATGTATTAATTGAAATGTCTGAATAATGTAAATATAAATTTAGCAAAGGATGAAAATAATGTTAAACTTTTATAGCTTATATAGTGGTAGTACTGGTAATAGCTTATTATTACAAAGTAATAATACAAATGTATTAATTGATAGTGGAGTTAGTGCAAAAAAAATAGTAGATGCTTTAGAAGATGTTAATGTTCCTATAACTGAAATTGATGCAATTTTAGTAACTCATGAACATTCAGATCATGTACAAAGTTTAGGTACTATTTCTAAAAAATATAATATTCCAGTTTATGCAAATTCTAAAACATGGGATGCAATGAAAATACAAAAAGATAAAATAGATTCTTCTAACATTAAGCATTTTAAAACAAATGAAATTTTTGAAATTAAAGATTTATCTATTCACTCTTTTTCTATTCCTCATGATGCTGCTGATCCTTGTCGGATTTAATTTTTCTCATGGTAAAGAAAAATATAGTATTGCAACAGATATTGGACATATGACGACTTCTATTATAGATTGTTTAGAAAATAGTGATTTTTTAATGTTAGAGTCAAATTATGAACCAGAGGTTTTAAAATGTTCTTGTTATCCTTATTTATTAAAGACAAGAATCGCTGGTCCTAATGGTCATCTTTCTAATCAGTTAGCTGGCAAAACTATTGCAAGATTAATTGATTCTGGATTAAAACAAGTTATGCTTGGTCATTTGAGTAAAGAAAATAATTTTCCAGAACTTGCTTATAAATCTGTATTAGAAGAATTAGAATATGCTGGTTATTCAAATGATGATATAATAATTGATGTTGCAAGTCGAACACAAATAACTACTATTAACAATACATCTATTTCAAAGCAAGTTATTAATTTATAGTTATATAAGAGGTATTTTATGCTTTCGATTCAAATTATCTGTGTAGGAAAATTGAAAGAATCTTATTTAAAAGATGCTGTTTTAGAATATAAAAAACGTTTATCAAAATATTGTAATATTAAAATTATAGAAGTAATAGATGAGAAATTACCAAATAAGCTCAATAGTTCTATTATTGAAGATATTAAGCAAAAAGAGACAAGTAAAGTTTTAGAACATATTAAAAAAGATACATATGTGATTTGTCTTGATTTAACTGGAAAACAAATTTCTAGTGAAGATTTCTCCAAAAAAATTGATGATATTAGCCTTAATTTTAATAGTTCTATTACTTTTGTTATTGGTGGAACTTTAGGATTTGCTAATCAAATTTTTGCACATTCTAATGAAAAGCTTTGCTTTTCTAAAATGACATTTCCTCATCAGCTAATTCGTGTATTTTTGTTAGAGCAAATATTTCGTGCTTTTAAAATTTCAAAAGGAGAAACTTATCATTGGTAAGTTTTTAGGATAAATATTCTAATATTGGTAAAACTATATTAGAAATGTAAAAGAGTATGGTTATAATCATACTCTTTACTTTATAATAAAAATAGTTTTTATTATAATATTTATTAGAGTAAAATTGCTCGAATGGAGGGTTTTATGAAAAATTCTTATTGGATTAGTTCTGTTAATTTTAAATCTTTTCCTAAATTAGAACGTAATTTAGATGTTGATGTATGTATTATTGGTGGTGGTATTACTGGGCTTTCTACTGCTTATTATTTATCTAAAAAAGGATACAGTGTTTGTATATTAGAAAAGAATAAACTTGCAAGTCATACTACTCGGAAATACTACTGCTAAAATTACTTCTCAACATGGTCTTTTTTATGATTATTTAATTAATACTTTTGGTAAGGAGTTTGCTAAAGGTTATTTAGATGCTAATCAAGATGCTATTAGTAATATAAAAGAAATTATAGATACTGAAAAGATTGATTGTGATTTTGAATGGCAAGATAATTTTGTATATACAAGTTTAGAAGATGAAGTTATTAAAATTAAAAATGAAGTTACAAGTGTAAATTCTCTTGGTTTTCCTGCAGAATTTGTAACCAATTTATCACTTCCTTTTTCTACTTTAGCTAGTATTAAATTTCCAAATCAAGCACAATTTCATCCTTTAAAGTATTGCAAGGGGCTAAGTGAGTGTATTATTAGAAATGGTGGAAAAATTTATGAAAATACAAAGGTATATGATGTTGATAAAAAAGGAGACTTCTATAATATTAAAACAGATAATAATATAGTTCACTCTAAATATGTTGTTCTTGCATGTCATTATCCTATCATCAATGCTCCTGGTTTTTATTTTTTAAAAATGTATCAAGAGACCTCATATTTAATTGGTTTTACAACGAGTTCACCATTATTTAATGGTATGTATATTAATACTTGTTCCCCTATATGTTCTTTAAGAACTGTTCCATATGGTGATACAAAATTAGTATTGATGGGAGGTTCAGAACATAAAACTGGAACTACAGAGGATCTGTCTAATTGTTATATTAATTTAGAGAATTATGCAAAAAAATTATATCCAGATGCTGATATTTTATATCATTGGAATACCGAGGATTGTATATCTCTTGATAAAATTCCTTATATTGGTGAATTTTCTGATTTAATGCCTAAAATGTATGTTGCAACTGGTTTTAAAAAATGGGGTATGACTACTTCTAATGTTGCTGCAAATATTATAACTGATATGATTATGGAAAAGGAAAATTCTTATATTAATGTATTTAAATCTACTAGATTTAATCCTATCAAAAATGGAGGCGAGTTTGTAAATATGTTAAAACAGACTACCGATTCTCTTATTTTAGATAAATTTAGGGTCCCAAAGGATACTTTAGATTCTATTAATAAAGATGAAGGGAAAATTATTACATTAGAAAATACAAAATTAGGAATTTACCGAGATAATGATGGTAAGTATTATTGTTTACGCCCTATTTGTTCACATTTAGGCTGTGAACTTTCTTGGAATAATTTAGATAAAACTTGGGATTGTCCTTGTCATGGATCTCGCTTTAGCTACATGCGGTAAATCACTTTATGATCCAAGTATTAAAGATATAGAGCTTATCCAATTTGATGAATAAAACTTATTCTAAGGGACAAATCATATGTCAACATAAGTATTTGTCTGTGGGACATATGATTTGTCCCTTTTTCCATTTTTTACTTTTATAACATACTTTTACAATTTTTTTGTTATACTTGTTAAGTTACTAATGAAAAAGGAGGGGATGTTATGAAGGATTTGGGTACTATTACTATTGATGTATTAAAAGATGATAAGAACCAATATGCATTTTCTTTTAATAATAGTAATGAAGATTTATCTTGTATTGTTGATGTATTGCAAGATACTCTTAAATGTTACTAAGATTTTATAGTAAATACCAAATATAATATTTGGTATTTACTATGCTATATTATGATTTGTTATTTAGTTAATACTTTTTTGTTCCAAGACTTTTTATTGCATTTTGGACATTTCATATATCTTGTTCTTCCATTGTGCATTGAGAACAATACACTTTTATATGTTGGTATATATCTATAATGACATTTTTTACATTCATAATATCCTGCTGTTTGTTCTATTTTTATACAATTAATTAGTCCAACTATAAAAATAATACTTCCAATAATAATAAGTAAAATTCTTAATATTGAATGCATTTGTATAAATGATGCAATAAATATTAATATTAAGAATGATATTGATGAAATACATCCTATGACCCATTCAAGTCCTAGCATTCTTTTATCTACTTCTTCTTTTTGTTTTTTCATATCTAGTAAATTTTCTTCTGCTTTTAAATTATAATTTTCCATTTTTATAACCTCCCCACTTAATAATTCATTTACACTAATTTCAAGTTCATTACATAAGTCAAGCATAATTGAAGAATCAGGCATTCCATTTCCTGTTTCCCATTTTGATATTGCTCTATCAGTAATATTTAATTTTTCTGCTAACTGTGCTTGTGTTAGCTTTTTATTTTTTCTACACTGGGCAATAAATTTTCCTACTTTTACTTGATTCATATTAACCTCCTTGCATATTTAATTGTAAATTCTTTATTAAGGAAAGTAAACATACTAATCGTTGAGTATATAACACAACAATTAGTAGAGTTATAAATTAGTTTTATTTGTTCCTTTATATTAATGTTAGACCTACTATATAATTTATAATTTGTTATTTAAATTATCTTTATACATAAAACATTCTTTGTCATGTGAATATATTACTCCTATTGCTTGTAAATATGCATATATAATTGTACTTCCTACAAATTTCATTCCTCTTTTTTGTAAATCTTTTGATAATTTATCTGATAACTCATTTGTAGTTTTATCTATTTCATAAATCATTTTATCATGTGTAAATGTTTTCAAATATTTATAGAATGTGCCATATTCGTTTTGTATGTTCTTAAATATTTTACTATTATTTATAGTTGCATTTATTTTTAATTTATTTCTTATAATTTTTTCATTTTTTAATAATTCTTGTATTTTTTGGTTATTATAATTACATATTTTTTCTATATCAAATTTATCAAATGCTATTTTGAAATCTTCTCTTTTGTTTAAGACGCATTCCCAAGAAAGACCTGCTTGAAAGGATTCTAATATTAACATTTCAAATAAATATTTATCATCAAAGTTTGGTTTACACCACTCATTATCGTGGTATTTTATATATTTTGGGTTATTTAAATTACACCATTTACATCTCATCATAATGCTGTATCTCCTTTTGGAATAAAGTATTTGTTCATATCATTTTTTTCATGTTTTAATAATTCTATTTTATTTTTTATGCCTCCACCATATCCTATTAGATTTCCATTTACTCCGACTACTCTATGGCAAGGAATAATAATACAAATTGGATTCCAACCAACTGCACCACCAACTGCTTGTGATGACATTTTTCTTATTCCTCTATTTTTAGCAATTATTTTAGATATATCACTATATGTCATGGTTTTTCCAAATTTAATTGTATTCATTATATTAATTACTTCTTGTCTAAAGATTGTTAAGTTTTGTATTTTATATTTTGGTATAAAATTAGGAATTTTACCACTAAAATAAATATCCAACCATTTACTTGTTTGTCTAAATATTTCTAAATCTTTTTCTTTACAATTTGTTGTGTGTTTATAAGAATCTTTTGAATCTTCAAACCATAGACCTGTCAAATATTTCCCATCACTATTCATTATAATATTTGAGAAAGTATCTATAGTTTTATACATGCATTTATAAATCATATAGTTACCTCCTAAATTGTAGTTTCTATTTTACTTTTTTATAAATACTTTCACAAAATTTACAAGTAATTTTCATTTCATAACTATGTACTTTTTTATCTAATATAGTAATTAATGGTTCATTATCTTTTGGACAACATAATCTGTTTTTTATAATAATTAATTCATCATCACACTTTTTACCTATACTACTGTCTTCAAAATCTAATAATACACTACCTTGACTTCCACAATTACATTTATATTTTAATTCTAATCTATCATAAGTTGAATAACATAAATATCCTATATTTTCATTACACTTATTGCAATACATCCAACCACCATAATTAGTTGCTAATTTTGTATCTACTAATTTTTTGTTTTTTAATACTCTTGCCATAAATTTTTCTCCTTTAATTCTTCTACTGAATTTATACCTATTGATTTTAGTTTTCTTTCAATTTCTTTTCTAATATTTTTTAATAAACTTAATTCTACAATTTTTGTTTCCTTTTAGGAATTATAGTTTGTATAATCCATGATTTTCCATCAAATTATGAAATTTTGTATATATTTCCTCATACTTCCTTTTTAAATTTATAGGTTTTAATGTTTTATCAGTAAAACAATGTTTAGACTCTGCTTCTATAACTTCTTTTCCTATTTTTTTATCTATCATTTTGTATAATATTGTCATTCTAACACCATTAAATTCTATAATTTTGGGAATAATAATTATTATATCTCCACTTGTAACATGATATTTGTATTTACAATAAATTTCTAGTGTTGGAATTGTTAATCCTATTTCTTCCATTTTTTCAATAGAAATATCTTGATGCTCCATCCATCTGCATCTTGCCTCTTCTAAAAATCTAATATAATTTGAATGATGTACTATTCCCATTTTATCAGTTTCATAATAGTTTATCTTTCTTTCATATTTAAACTCCATAATAACCCCCAATTAATTCTGTCAATTACTATTTTTAACAAGAACTACCGAATTGTAGTTTATTATTCTAATACTTTTTGATTAGTTTTGAAATTAATGCTCTACAAGTATTCATTTGAATACAAGCATAAAAATTATTAGTTACTTCTTTATTTTTACCTATTGTTGTTGCATTATTTGCATCTTCCTCTGTTTCCCAAAGAACAAAGTCAGTCCATATATCTCCTTGTAAATAATGTTCCCAAGAAATGAAGCCTTTTGCTTTAGAAATAATCTCATCATGTAGTTTTTGTGTTAATTCAATAAAAGTTTCTTTATTTATATTTTTCTTAAGTTTGTATGAAAAAATCCAAGCTGTTTTATCCATAACATTTCCTCCTTATATTTCTATTTCATAAATTATATCAAATGTTTCTATAAAAGTATAGAAAATTAATATAATTGTATTTTTTAAAAATTACCAAATTTTAAAAAATGGTGGCAGACATCCTATAATACAAAAAAATTAGATGTAAACTTTCTAATTTACATCTAACAATATATATGTAATTGGTATTTATTTGCTTAACATCTTTATTGATTCTTCTTCATTTTTTACAAAAAATATATCTTTACCATTATTGCTTTCATATATGAAATCTTTTAATGGCTTACTTGTATATTTTGAATAATCTCCATATATAGCAAATTTAGTCTGATAATTTATAAACTTTTGTAAAATTTCTCCTGCTAATCCTGTGCTTAATATAAAGAAATCTTCTACTACTGCACCTTTATTTAATGCTATTTTATTACATTTTGTTTCATATTTTATAGTCATAATAAAGTCTATTGCAGATTGAACATCTTTTATTATAATTTCATTACTCTTTACTATTGCTATTTCATTTATAATTTTCGTTTCCATTTTTATCACTCCTAAAAATTGACTATCTAATTTTTGTCAATCCCTTTTTTATGAATTTATTATATTATT
>CANAQC010000024.1 GCA_947363765.1 uncultured Clostridium sp.
AAAGCTTTAGATAATAAGTATAATATTAAAAGAATAATATATTCTACTTATCAAGCTGTTTCTGGTGCAGGAAGGCTTGGTTTAGAAGATTTAGAAAATGGTGCAAAAGGTGAAAAACCTAAAAAGTTTCCTTATCCTATTTATAACAATTGTCTACCACATATTGATGTGTTTTTGGAAAATGGATATACTAAAGAAGAAGAAAAAATGATTAATGAAACAAAAAAAATATTAAAAAAACCAAATTTAAAAGTAACTGCTACTTGTGTACGTGTTCCAGTATCAAATTCTCATAGTGAAAGTATTAATGTAGAATTTGAAAAACCATTTGACTTAAATGACGTAATAAAAACTTTACAAAATTATTCTGGAATTATTATTCTAGATAATGTTTTAAAAAATGAATACCCTCTTGCAAGTATTGCTAATGGTCATGATGAGGTATATGTTGGACGAATTCGACGTGATGAGAGTGTAGAAAATGGATTAAACCTTTGGGTAGTTGCAGATAACATACGAAAAGGTGCTGCATCAAATGCAGTTCAAATTATAGAAAAACTGATAAATTTTAATGTGTAGAGACGATTTTAATCGCCCCTACACATTTTATTTATTTATAATTTCTTGATACTCTTGTGATGTACTTCTTAATTTCTCTATAATTTCTACTAGATTTTCTACCAGATAATCTACATCTTCTTTTGTATTATCATCTCCAAATGTAACTCGTAATGCACCACTTGATAGTTCTGATGATAATCCAATTGCTATTAATACATGTGATGGATCTAAAGATCTAGAAGTACATGCAGAACCTGACGAAGCACAGATTCCTTTTATATCTAAATTTAATAATAATGCTTCTCCATCTATAAAGTTAAAAGATATATTAGCATTTCCTGGTAAACGTTTAGTTCTATGACCATTCACTTTAGTATTTGGAATTTTTTCTTGTATTTGTGAAATATAATAATCACGTAAATTTGTTAATTTTTCATTATAGGTCTCAAAATTCTCATATGCAAGTTCTATGGCTTTTCCAATGCCTACAATTCCTGCAACATTTTCTGTCCCTGCTCTCATATTTCTTTCTTGATGTCCACCATCTTGTATTTTTTCAAAATTAACTCCTGTTTTTACATATAATGCACCCATTCCTTTTGGTCCATAAAATTTGTGTGCTGACATAGACAATAAATCAATATTACACTCTTTTACATTAATACGTACATTTCCAATTGCTTGTACTGCATCTGTATGAAAATATATTTTATGCCTTTTTGCAATTTCTCCTATTTCTTTAATTGGTTGTATTGTTCCTATTTCATTATTTGCAAACATCACACTAATTAGAATAGTTTTGTCACATATTGCATTTTCTAATTCTTCTAAACTAATTAAGCCCTCAGAATTTACATTTAAATATGTCACTAAAAAGCCCTCTTTTTCTAAATGCTGGCAAGTATGAAGTACTGCTGGATGTTCTATTTTAGTTGTAATAATATGGTTACCCTTATTACGATTAGCAAAAGCAACACCTTTTATAGCTAAATTATCGCTCTCACTCCCACAAGAAGTAAAATAAATTTCCTTTGCCTCTGCTCCAATGGCATAGGCTATCTTATGTCTTGCATCTTCTACCGCTTTTCTTGATTTTCTTCCTATACTATACATAGAAGATGCATTACCATAGTTTAAATTAAAATATGGTAACATTTCTTTTAATACTTCTTCTTTAGTAGCAGTAGTGGCTGCATGATCAAAATATCTTATTTTTTCCATTAATTTCTTCCCTTTCTTTTTAGCTACTCTTTTATATTATATGGAAAATTTGTAAAAAAATACTAATAATCAAATTAGATTATTAGTATTTTACTTTTTATTTTAAATTTTCACTACATCTACTGCAAATATGTGGATGGTTGCTATCTTCTCCTACAGTTTTTGAATACATCCAACATCTTTCACATTTTTGTCCTGTTGCTTGTTCTACTCTTACACCTATAAATGAATCTTCATCTTCTTTTTGTTTTCCTTTTTGTATTTCTATATCAGATACTATAAATATTTCTTTTAGTAATTCTTCTTTTCCTTTAATAAACTCATATTCTTCATCATCTGCATATAATATAACTTTTGCTGCAAGTGACAATCCAATTTCTTTATTAGCTCTTGCTAGTTCTAATTTTTTAGCTACTTCATCTTTTATTTTAATGTATTTATCCCACTTTTCTTCTAACTCTTTGTCATCATATTTTGGATTTACTTTTGGATAATAATCTAACATAACACTTTGTGTATTTTCTCCAATTTTATGTGGCATATATTTCCATATTTCTTCTGCTGTATAACATATCATTGGTGCAAGTATTCTAACAAGTGCAGATAATATTTCATACATTGTACTTTGAGCAGCTCTTCTTTGTATAGAATCTTTTTTATAAGTATATAATCTATCCTTTATAATATCTAAATAAAACGCACTCATATCAACAACGCAAAACTGATTGATTGCGTGATAAGCATTATGAAAATCATATATATCATAATTTGAAATACAATCTTTTATTAATTTATTTAATCTTGCTAAAGCCCATTTGTCTATTTCTTCTAAATCTTCATATGGAACTGGATTATTTACATCAAAATCATTTATATTTCCTAAAATGTATCTTGCTGTATTACGAATTTTTCTATATACTTCTGTTACCTGTTTTAAAATATTTTTTGAACCACTAATATCAGATTTATAATCTGACGATAACACCCAAAGCCTTAATACATCTGCTCCAGATTCATTTATTACATCTTTAGGGTCAATTCCGTTTCCAAGACTTTTTGACATTTTTCTTCCTTGCTCATCAATTGTATAACCATGTGTTAATACCTCTTTATATGGTGCTTTTCCTTTTGTAGCAACAGATGTTAATAGTGATGATTGAAACCACCCTCTATGTTGATCACTACCTTCTAAATATAAATTTGCTTCTGGTAGTCCACGTTCTGCAAGTACTGATTCATGTGTAGAACCAGAATCAAACCATACATCCATAATATCTGTTTCTTTTTTAAATTTTGTACTACCACAATTAGGACATGTTGCACCTTCTGGCATTAATTCCTCTTCTGGTAAATCAAACCAAGCATTTGAACCTTTTTGCTTAAATATTTTTTGTACTTTATCTAAACTTTCTTTAGTTACATATTCTTTTTCACACTCTGCACAATAGAATATTGGAATTGGCACTCCCCATGTTCTTTGGCGAGATATACACCAGTCATTTCTATCCTCTATCATTTTTGTAATTCTTTCTTCTCCCCAACCAGGATACCATTTAACAGTTTTTATAGCATCTAATGTTTCTTTTCTAAAGCCATCTACAGATGCAAACCATTGGTTTGTTGCCCTATATATTACTGGATGTTTACATCTCCAACAATGTGGATATGAGTGATTTACATCCTCACTTGTAAGCAAATATCCATTTTCATCTAACCATTTTATAATTTCTTTATCTGATTTTGCATAATGCATGCCAGAAAATGGTCCTGCTTCTTCAGTTTGATGTCCTTTACTATTAATTGTGACCACAATATCTAAATTATTTTTTAATCCACAAAGATAATCTTCTTTACCATAACCTGGTGCTGTATGAACAGCCCCTGTTCCTGTATTTAACTCTACTAGTATTGTGTCATCTGAACCTAATACTACTTTTGAATCTCTATCCAAAAATGGATGTTTACATATAATTCCTTCTAGCTCTTTTCCTTCAAATTCTTCTACTTGTTTATATCTAGTAATTCCTGCTTTTTCCATCACTTCATTAACCAATTGTGTTGCTATAATTACTTTTTCTTTTCCAGTGTCTACAATACTATATTTATAATCTGCCCCAATAGTAATCCCCATATTTCCTGGTAATGTCCATGGTGTTGTTGTCCATATTACAAAGAATGTATTATCATTTTCAAATTTTCCTCTTGCATCTTTTACTGGAAATTTTACATATGCTGTATGAGAATTTATATCTTTATATTCAATTTCTGCTTCCGCAAGTGCTGTTTCACAATCTGTACACCAATATACAGGTTTTAAACCTTTATATATATATCCTTTTTTATACATATCTGCAAATACACCAATCTGTTTTGCTTCTACTTGTGGTTGATATGTAATATATGGATTATCCCAATCTGCTAACACTCCTAAACGTTTAAATCCTTCTATTTGTTTATCCTTATATTCCATCGTAAATTGTTTACAAGTATCGCGAAATTTAGTAACTGGTATCTCATCTCTATTTAAACCTAATTTTTCAATTGCTTTTTTCTCAGTTGGCATACCATGTGTATCAAAACCAGGTATATATGGTGTATAAAAACCTTGTAAGTTCTTATATCTTACAATAGTATCTTTTAATACCTTATTTAATGCATGTCCCAAATGAATTTCTCCATTAGCATATGGAGGTCCATCATGTAATACAAATGGTTCTTTTCCTTCGTTTTTTTTCAGCATTTTTTCATATAAGCCTTTTTCAAACACATCTTTTAATATGTTTGGTTCATTTTGTGGTAAGTTTCCTCTCATTGGGAAATCTGTTTTTGGTAAATTCAATGTCTCACTATAATTTATTTGCTTTTCTTCCATTTTAATTCCTCCTTATTTTATATATATTGTTTATACAATAAAAGTCCATTTTATCCTTCTAAATTTAGGACGAAATGGACTTTTTATTCCGTGGTACCACCTATTTTAAAAATTGCTATTTACAATTTTTCACTCTAATTACTTTATAACGTAAGTAACACGATTTATTTTACTAATAATTTCAAATAAATAACAAAAAGGTGATAACAAAATAAATTTTTATACTACTAGAATCACACCAAAACATCTAGCTCTCTTTAGCTTTTATTTAAATGTATTGTCCTTTTTATAGTTTTTCATTTTTTCCTATTTTATCACTTTGTACTTCATATATCAATAGTTTTTAAGAATTTTATTCCAATTCCCATTTTAATATTGGATAGCCATTATTATATTTCCATGTTCCATCTTTATTTTGTATATCATTCGTAAATGTATTTCCTAATTGAGAAGCTATTATTGTTTGTGATTTGGTATAACAATTATTTATTTTTCCCTTACTTCCTAAATATCCTATTAATTCTTCAACATACCTATTTCCATTTATTTCTCCTATATTATAGCAATTAGTAAGAATTAAATTATTATTAAATTCTATATGTGCAATACCTGCAATTCCTCCAACTTGTACATATCCTTGTATTTTGCCTGTGTTATAAGTATTCATTATAATTACATCTGTATTAAGTCTTACATCTGTCCCAATTATTCCTCCTACAGCATAGCTAGAGCTAGATATAATATTACCACGATTAACACACTTATTTACTATTCCATTAAAAGTACCAGCTATACCTCCTAAATAGTTTCCTAAAGCTGTAATACTAGCTTCATTAGAAGACTCCTCTATTATATTTGTTCCTGTTTCTGCTACTCCAACAATTCCACCTACATAGCTACCACCAATATTTGATTTTGATTTTGATATTAAATTTACATTTGAAGATATATGAACATTTTCAATCTTGGATGAATACATACTACCACTCAATGTACCAATATAATATGATGCTTGTATATTACTATCATTAATATATAGATTTTTAACTGTTGCATTTACGATCTTTTCAAATAATCCTTGATTATTTTTATCTACATTAATATAAATTTTAGAAATAGAATGTTCTTGTCCATCAAATGTTCCTTTAAATACTGATATTGGTATCCATTGATTAATTTCATTTCCTTTTAAATCTATATCTGCCATTACCCTGACTGTTCTTTTTTCATATGTTCTTCCACTATTTACTCTATCTCTAAATAATTCTAAATCTTCTTTTGTCCATATTTCCATATCTTCTGTTATTTCACTTACTTTTATGCTTCCTATTTGATATTTTTCTTCTTTATCTTTTACAAGTACACTTACTAATCCATTTTCTTCTATTTCTTTTTCTATTATATATTTTCCATCTTTCTTTTCTGGTATTGGTTCTATATTTTCTCCTGCTATTTTTATGCTTGTTATTTCGCCTTCATATTCTATTTCTACTTTTACTATACTTTTTACATAATCACTACTTATTGTTTGAGTTAATTGTAATTTTATTTTTTCGTTTGTACTTTCTTTTCCTAAACTTTCTCCTATTTTTGGTATATCTCTATTTATACTAAATTGCCATCCATCTACTATTACTATATCTACATTTACTATCATTTTTTGTTCTTCTATTTTTTTTGTTAAATATTCTTCTTTATTATACTCACTATTTGTTCTTTTTTCTGCACCGCATATCTAATAATACTAGTTCTAATTTTTCTCTTGCTTTTGATTCTTCATATGCTACTCCACTTTGTGTTGCCTTTTTTATTATTCCATTTTCTCCTATCGTTAAGCCAAGAATAATTCCGACATAATATTAATATTATAATTATTGTAATTATTAGAGCTATTAATGTGATACCTTTAATTCTTCTTTCCATAATATTTTTCTCCTTTTCTTATGTTTAATAATATAATCTTCTCTTGTCTCATTTTATATAACCATATTTTTATTGTCAACATTTTTTGGAAATTTATAAACAAATACAAATTAAGGACAGATTTTCTGTCCTTAATTTGTATTTGTTATGCTGTTTCAGATTTTTTATTTTGTATTATTTTTTTCTTTTTTATATGTTTTTTAGCTACTTTATTATCATTTTTTATAAGTTTTGGTGGTTGTTTACTCTCTACTGTTTCTTTTGTAATAATACATTTTTCTATTTTAGGATTTGATGGAATTTCAAACATAATATCTCTCATAATATCTTCTATAATAGAACGCAATCCTCTTGCACCTGTATTTCTTTGTATTGCTTTATCTACAATTATATTTAAAGCTTCTTCTTCAAATTCTAATTCTACATCGTCTAATTCTAATAGTTTTTTGTATTGTTTTACTAATGCATTTTTTGGCTCTGTTACAATACGAACTAAAGACTTTCTGTCTAACTCTTGAAGTGTTGCAATAATTGGAAGTCTTCCTACAAATTCTGGAATTAGTCCAAATTTTAATAAATCTTGTGGTAACAATTCATCATAAATTAATGATTTATCTATTTCTTTCTTACTTTCAATTTTTGCGCCAAATCCAATTGTTTTTTTACCAATTCTTTCATTGATAATTTTATCTATTCCTTCAAATGCACCTCCACATATAAACAAGATATTTGCTGTATTAATTTGTAAAAACTCTTGATGAGGGTGTTTTCTTCCTCCTTGCGGAGGAACTGAGGCTACTGTTCCTTCTACAATTTTTAAAAGTGCTTGTTGTACCCCTTCTCCACTAACATCTCGTGTTATTGATGGGTTTTCTGATTTTCTTGAAATTTTGTCAATTTCATCTATATATATAATTCCCTTTTCTGCCATTTCTATATCATAGTCAGCTGCTTGAATTAATTTTAATAATATATTTTCAACATCTTCTCCTACATATCCTGCTTCTGTTAATGTTGTTGCATCTGCAATTGCAAATGGTACATTTAAAATTTTTGCTAATGTTTGCGCAAGCATGGTTTTCCCACAACCTGTTGGTCCTAATAATAATACATTACTTTTTTGAATTTCTACATCACTAATTTCATCTTCTGTATTAATTCTTTTATAATGATTATATACAGCAACAGCTAATGTTTTTTTTGCTTCCTCTTGACCAATTACATATTCATCTAAAGTTTTTTTAATTTCTTCTGGTTTAGGAAGTGCTGTTACCTCATCAATTGTATATCCTGTTTCCTCTTCTTCTATATAATCCTCATCAATAATATTTTTACATAATGAAATACATTCATCACAAATATAAACTCCAGGTCCTGCTACAATTCTTTTAACATTTTCTTGGGTTTTTCCACAAAAAGAACATTTAATATTTCTCTCATTTTGATTTTTTGCCATTTATTCCATTCCTTTCAAAACTTACATTATTAGTGAATTCCTTGTTTAGTTTTTACGATTCATAATTCCATCTATTAATCCATATTTTAGTGCTTCTTCTGCTGTCATATAATTATCTCTTTCTGTGTCTTTTTCAATTGTTTCTAAGCTTTGACCCGTTTTCTCACTTAATAATCTATTTAATTTTTCTCTTGTTTTTACTAAATGATCTGTATGAATTTTAATTTCTGTTGTTTGACCAGATAATCCTCCACCTGCAATTAATGGTTGATGAATTAAAATTTCTGCATTTGGAAGTGCAAATCTTTTTCCTTTTTCTCCTGATGCAAGTAATACAGCACCCATGCTAGCAGCCATTCCTACACATATTGTTGATACTGGACATTTTATATAATTCATTGTATCAACAATACCCATTCCATCTGTAATAGAACCTCCTGGTGAATTAATGTATAAATATATCTCTTTATCTGGATCTTCTGATTCTAAAAATAAAAGTTGTGCAATAACTAAACTTGCAGTTGTTTGATTTACATCTTCTCCTAAAAAAATAATCCTATCTTTTAAAAGTCTTGAGAATATATCATATGATCTTTCTCCTTTACTTGTTTGTTCAATAACATATGGTACTAAACTATTTTGTTCTAACATATTAATCCTCCCTTGTAATTTTATTTTTATATACTAAATTTAATTAGCTACAGTTTTTAAATAGAAATATAATTCTTGCATTAATTTTATATCATAAAAGTTAGAGGTTGTCAAAAATTTTATTTTTGTTTGCTAGCCTCTAACTTTTACTTTTACTTTTTTATTTTATTTTTGCATTTTCTACTATAAATTCTACTACTTTTTCATTTTTTAATGATTCTTTTATGTAATTTGTAAATCCTTCATTTTTATTTAATTCTTCTTCTTTTTTTCCATATTGTTCTGCCATTTGTTTTAATTTTTCATTTATTTGCTCTTGTGTAGGTTCAATTTTTTCTTCTTTTATAATTGCTTCTAAAACTAATCTACTTTTTACAGATACTTTTGCTTGTTCTTCATATTCTTTTCTAAAGTCTTCCATTGATTTACCAAGCATTTGTATATATTGTTCTAGTTTCATTCCTTGGTAAGCTAGTCTTTGTTCAATTTCTCTAGTCATATTATCTATTTCTGTTTCAATCATTCCAGATGGTATATCTAATTCTACATTATCACAAACTGATTTTATCGCAGCATCTTCTGTTTCATATTTTACCCTTTTTTTATTTTCTTCTTCTAACTTTTCTTTAATACTATTCTTTAGTTCATCTAATGTATCAAATTCACTAACATCTTTTGCAAATTCATCATCAAGCTTTGGTAACTCTCTTTTTTTAATTTCATGTAATTTTACTTTAAAAATAGCATCTTTTCCTTTTAAATCTTCTGAAAAGTAATCATCTGGAAATTTTACTTTAATGTCTTTTTCTTCATCTTGCTTCATTCCAATTATTTGATCTTCAAATCCTGGAATAAATGTATTACTTCCAATAGTTAATTCATGATTTTGGGCTTTTCCACCTTCAAATGCTTTTCCATCAACAAATCCCTCAAAATCAATTACAGTAATATCATCTTTTTGAACTTCTCTATCTTCTACTGTTATTAATCTTGCATTTTTTTCTTGCATATGTCCTAATTCATGATTAATATCATCATCAGATACATTATACTCTACTTTTTTAATTTCTATACCTTTATATTTACCAAGTTTTACTTCAGGCTTTGTTTGAACAATTGCTGTAAAAATTAAATCTTGTCCTTTCCCAATTTGCTTTACATCAATATCTGGGCGACTAACTGCATCAATATTATTTTCTTTTAGTTCTTTTTCATATACACTAGGAACTACTTCATTAAAAGTATCTTCATAAAATATTTCATCTCCATAATATTTTTCTACTATTTGCATTGGAGCTTTTCCTTTTCTAAATCCTGGAATATTAAAATATTTTGCACTTTTAAAATATACTTTTTTCATTGCTTCATCAAATTTTTCTGCTTCAATTGTAAATTCTAATTTTAGTTCATTTTTTTTGTCTGTCTTTTCAATTTTTATACTCATTTTTTTCATCCTTTCAATTTTTATAAATTAGCTTTTATATTATATCATGTTTTTTTTAGATTGCAAGCCCTCTTAAATGTATTTTTCTATTTTTAATATATATCTACCTTTTCTTGTAGTTCCTATTTGCTCTTTTACTTCAAATTTTCCTTTTCCTCTAATAGTAATTTTATCTCCTATTTTTAATAATTTAGAGTCTTTTATAACAGTTTCATAGTTCAATATTACTTTTTGTTGTTTTATTAATTCTTCTGCTTTTGTTCTTGAAGTTTTAGAAAGTTCAGAAACAATGTTATCTAGTCTCATAGAAGATACTGTAATTTCAATTTCTTGTTTTTGAATATTAATTACATGTAATTGTTTTATTGACTCTATTTTTATTTGTGATTTTTGAAATCTTGTTAATGTTGTAAGATGTTGTTCTAAAAAAGAAATAATTTCATTTAAAACTATTATTTGTGCACCTTCTTTTGTTACAATAATATCTCCTATTTTTTCTCTTTTTAGTCCCAATTTCATGAGTCCACCAAGATAATCTCTATGAGTATATTTTTCCTTTAAATCATTTGGCAAAATAATCTTTACTACTTTCATTATTAAATCATAATTTTTATCTATTATATCCTTATTGAGTTTATCTGGATAAAAAACAATTACTTGTCTTTCTGCTTTTGGAAATCCACCATAAATAATATAATTTGTTATATTGATATGATGTAATATCCTTTCTAATAAGTTTATTTGTCTTAAATCTAAAAAATTTGTGTTTTGTATTTTGTTTCGTTTATTGCAAAACATAATTTGATCTAACATTCTTGCTACAAGTAATCTATCTTCTTCTTTTTTATAATTTTTCAATATTTCTTCTTTGTCCATATATTTTCTTCCTTTTTTCTATTATTAAAATTATAATAACATAAGAAAAAGTGAATTTCTATATTATTATAAAAATTCACTTTTTTATAATTCTAATAACTAGATGTATCTTCTAATTCTTCCTCAATATTTAATAAACGGTTATATTTGGCTACACGGTCTGTTCTACATGGTGCACCTGTCTTTATTTGTCCACTATTTGTTGCAACTACAATATCTGCAATACTAGTATCTTCTGTTTCACCTGAACGATGTGATACAACAGCCTTATATCCATTTTGTTTGGCAAGTTCTATAGCATCTAATGTTTCAGTTAGTGTTCCTATTTGATTTGGTTTAATTAATATACTATTTGCCACTTTTTTATTAATTCCCTTTTGTAATCTTTCCATATTAGTTACAAATAAGTCATCTCCAACCAATTGAACTCTATTCCCTATTTCTTTAGTTAATATTTCCCAAGATTCCCAATCTTCTTCTGCAAGTCCATCTTCAACTGAAATAATTGGATATTCATTTATAAGTTCTACAATATAATCTATCATCTCATTTTTAGTTTTAAATATATCTGTTTTCCAAAAATAATATCCATCTTTTCCTATTTTTTTTGCTTCTTCATACATTTCTGTGCTTGCTACATCTAATGCTAAAGCAATATCTTCTTTTGGTTTAAATCCAGATTTTTTAATAGCTTCTACTATCATATTTAAAGCTTCTTTTTCATCTTTTAAATTAGGTGCAAATCCACCTTCATCTCCTACTGCTACACTATAACCATTTTGCTTTAATACTTTTTTTAGATTATGATATACTGTTACTCCCATTTGTAAAGCTTCGCGAAAACTTGTTGCTCCTACTGGTATAATCATAAATTCTTGAATGTTAATATTATTATCAGAATGTTTCCCTCCATTTAATATATTCATCATTGGACGTGGCAAGCGATTTGCATTAACACCTCCAATATAATTATATAGACTCATTCCTAAAGAATTAGCTGCTGCTTTTGCAACTGCTAAAGATACACCAAGTGTTGCATTTGCACCTAATTTTGATTTGTTAGGTGTTCCATCTAATTCTAATAACATCTTATCAATTTTTTGTTGTTCATATACATTTATTCCATCTAACTGTTTTGCTATTTTTTTATTTACATTTTCAACTGCTTGTAATACCCCTTTTCCAAAATACCTTTCTTTATCGCCATCTCTAAGTTCTACAGCCTCAAAGCTTCCAGTAGATGCTCCAGACGGAACCATGCTAACACCACAAAATCCACCCTCAGTTACTACTTCTACTTGTATGGTTGGATTTCCTCTAGAATCTAATACCTCCATTGCATGAATACTACTAATACCTAAATAATCTTTCATATGTTTCCTCCTTAAAATTTATTTTTTATATAAAGTATGTTCTTTTTACTTGTAAATTATTCCAAGGACAATATAAAATTTTAAATAAATACTAGAATTTTCATTAAATATATGCTAACATATAAGTACTTTTATATTGGGGTATCGCCAAGCGGTAAGGCATCGGACTCTGACTCCGACATTCCTGTGTTCGAATCACAGTACCCCAGCCACTACTCGTTGCAAACGAATTATCGCTTGCAACATTTTTTTGTGTAATTAAAAGAGATAGCATTATTAAAACAATATTTGCTATCTCTTTGCAACCTTGGTTACTCTTTGTAACCATACTCTCTCGCATTAATATTCAGCTTATGTCATTTAACAAGTTCTTCTAAAGTAGAAAAGTCTTTAATAAACTTTTCTCTTTCTAACTTGTTTAATACTTTTTCTGCCAATTCGACATGACTCTTTATTTTTGTATTTAAAAGTCTCCGCAAATTTTTTCTCCACATTTCTACATTAGCTATAAGTTCACTTTCTACATTAGCTATAAGTTCATTTTCTATATTGGTATTCGTCTCTTTATTGCCATCATTCTCTTGATGAGTAGCTCCAAATAAATACCATATGAAAGTAATTTTATGCGAATTTTCAATCTCCCATACTTGAAGTTTTTCATGGTTTTTATCTTTTATATAACTTGATAATGTCTTATATTCAAGCTGAGAAAGTATATCATTCGCTTCTTTGTAGTTACCTTTTTCTATCAATTCTGTTATGTTTGATTCCTCTAATAAGTCTAACTTATTTGCTAGAATCCGACTAAATTGATTTTTATTCATTTTTTATGTCCTTTCTGTCTTTTTTGCCAAATTAGATTTACGAGAGAGTTTTCAAAATGGCTTATACAAATTTTATCATTTTTTGTCATATTTTGCAATAATATTTTCATTACAACCATTTGTAAAATTGTCACAAATATAATATGAACTTAACTTATTAATTAATCAAATCCTTTACTACTTCTCCTGCTATGATTAAACCAGCGACAGATGGAACAAATGAGATGCTCCCTGGTATTTGCTTTTGAATGGTTTTAGTATCTTGATTGACTATTTGTTTTATTGGTTTTTCTTTTGAATACACTACTTTTAAGTTTGCAATTCCTCTTTTTTTCAATTCTTTTCTCATTACTTTCGCAAGCGGACATATACTTGTTTCATAAATATCTGCTATTTCAAATGCTGTTGGGTTTAATTTATTTCCTGTTCCCATACAAGATATGATTGGAAGTTTTAAACAATTTGCTTGTATTACTAATTCAATTTTGGCACTTACTGTATCAATAGCATCGACTATATATGAAATCGTGTTATCTAAGATATTAAGGCTACTATTAGAAAAAAATTCTTGGTGTATTTCAATATTGGCATTTGGATTAATTTCTAATATTCTTTCTTTTGCTACTTCTACTTTTGTTCTTCCTATTGTGCATTTTGTTGCTATTATTTGCCTATTTAAATTTGTTTCATCAATTATATCATTATCCACTAACACAAAATTTCCAATTCCTACTCTTGCTAATCCTTCTAGTACAAAGGAGCCTACTCCTCCTATACCAAATATTGCAATTTTTGATTGTTGTAATTTCTTAATTCCTTCTTTTCCAATTAGTAATTCCGTTCGTGAAAATTTATTTAGCATATTTTTCCCTTCCTTTTTTATTCGATATTGATTACTTGAAATCCTGCTTCTTCTATTACTTGTGTTATTTGATTATTTGATACTTCTTTTTTAGTTTCTATTATCGCATTTTTATTTTCTAAATTAACTTCTGCCTTTATGATACCTTCTATTGAATTTAACCCTTTTTCTACTGTCATTTTGCAATGATTGCATTGCATTCCTTCAATTTGTATTGTTTTCATTTGTTTTGTCACCTCTTTTCTTCCTTCTTTATGATTCTGTGTTGTATTGTATATTATTTGTTCTTGAAAATTTGATTTAAAATTTTTTAATCTTAAAGCATTGGTTACCACACATACTGAGCTTAAGCTCATTGCTAATGCTCCTATCATAGGATTTAGTTTTAATCCTAAACTAAAATAAAAAACTCCACAGGCAATTGGAATTCCAATTGTGTTATAGAAAAATGCCCAAAATAAATTCATTTTAATATTTTTAATAACTGCTTTACTTAATCGAATAGCTGTTACAACATCTAATAGACTATCTTTCATTAGTACAATATCAGCTGATTCGATGGCAATATCGGTTCCAGAACCAATTGCAATTCCTACATCTGCTTTTACTAGTGCTGGGCTATCATTAATCCCATCTCCTACAAATACTACTTTTTTTCCACTTTCTTGTAATTTTGATACTTCTTTTTCTTTGTCTTGTGGAAGTACTTCTGAAATAACTGTATCTATTCCTACTTCTTTTGCAATGGTTTGTGCTACTTTTTTATTGTCTCCTGTTAGCATAACAATTTGTAAATGATTTCTTTTTAATTCTTTTACTGCTTTAATGCTAGTATCTTTTAAGGTATCTTGTATGGCTAAAATTCCTAATACTTTTTCTTTATTTGCAACATAAATAACCGTTTTTCCTTGTTCTAAATACTCATTTGCCATTTTTTCTACTGTTTCTTCTTGTATTTTATTTTCTTCTATAAAAGCAAGATTTCCTGCAACATATTGCTTACCTTCTATGTTTGCCTTTACTCCTCTTCCAGAAACACTACTAAATTCCTCTACTTCTAGCAAATCTATTTTTTCTTGTTTTGTTTTTTCTATAATCGCTTCTGCTAATGGATGACTCGAATTTTTTTCTAAACTACCAACTATTTTTAATAATTCTTTTTCTTCTATTAGAGAAAATACATCTGTTACTTTCGTTTTTCCTGTTGTAATAGTCCCTGTTTTATCTAATACAACAGTATCTACTAAATGTAATTGTTCTAAACTTTCTGCTGATTTTATTAAAATTCCATTTGTTGCTCCTTTTCCAGTTCCTACCATAATAGCTACTGGTGTTGCAAGTCCTAATGCACATGGACATGAAATGACTAATACTGCAATTCCAATGCTTAATGCAAATTCAAAACTTTGTCCTTGTATTAACCAAAATATAGTAGCTAGAACAGAAATTATAATAACACATGGTACAAATATTCCACTTACTTTATCAGCTAATTTAGCAATTGGGGCTTTTGAAGAAGAAGCTTCTTCCACTAATTTAATCATTTGGGAAAGGGTTGTATTAGTTCCTACTTTGGTTGCTCTCATTAAAAATGAACCATTTTGGTTAATTGTTCCAGAAATCACTTGATCTCCCTCGTTTTTTTCAACTGGTATACTTTCTCCTGTCATACTAGATTGATCAACAGAAGAACTACCCTTTATAATAATTCCATCAACTCCTATACTTTCTCCTGGCTTTATAACAATAATATCATCTATTATAATATCACTTAAACTAACTTCCATTTCTGTTTTATTTCGTATAACAGTAGCTGTTTTAGGAGCCAAATTAATTAGTTTACTAATGGCTTGGCTTGTTTTTCCTTTGGATTTTGTTTCTAAATATTTTCCTAATGTTATAAGTGTTAAAATCATTCCCGCTGACTCAAAATATAAATCCATTTTGTACTTTTCTACTAAATCGATTTGATGATGTCCTAACCCAAGTCCAATCATATATATGGCAAATATTCCATAAACAATTGCTGCACTACTTCCTATTGCAATTAATGAATCCATATTAGGAGTTCTTTTCCATAATCTTTTAAATCCAACTAAGAAATAATTTCTATTAACATATATTATTGGTAATAGTAATAAAAATTGTGTAAAACCAAAGTTAATTGCATTCTGGCTTCCATGAAATAGTGTGTTAATTATTGTTGGAATAGGAATACCTAACCATTGTTCAAACATATGGTACATTGCAATATACATAAGTGGAATTAAAAATAAAATAGAAATAATAAGTCTTTTTTTCATATCCTGTATTGTGGTATCTATACTATCCTTTTTCTGGTCTTGTTCCTTATTTTTATTTGCCATATCTTCTACAATATTAGCATAATATCCTGCATCAGTTACTGCTTTTATAATACCGATTACTATCTTGGATTGTTTCATCATATTCTACTGTCATATTATTTGTAAGTAAATTTACATTTATATTTTGTATTCCTTGCAGTTTGTCTACTGCTTTTTCTACATGAGATGAACAACTACTACATGTCATTCCTTTAATATCAAATTTTTGTTTTTTCATATTTCCTCCTTTTCATATTATAGAAACCATTTTTTAGCTATATATGCTATAAAAACACATATATTTTAAATTATTTTTCCTCCACCAAATACTATATCTCCTATATAAAACACAGCTGATTGCCCTTTTGTTATTGCTCTTTGTGGCTCGTAAAAAACAACTCTTATTTGGTCTTGTTCTTTTCTTATTTTAGCTTTTGCAAGATTTGATGAATATCTCGTCTTTACTTCTACTTCTAGCCAATCGTCTATTTTATCTACTAGTAATAAATTGATGTCTGAAACTATAATTTCTTTTTTGTAAAGTTCTGATTCTTCTCCTACTATTACTTCGTTTTTTTTCTGATTTAATCCTAATACAAATAATGGTACTTTATTAGAAATTCCTAGTCCTTTTCTCTGTCCAATGGTGTAATTATACAATCCTTGGTGTTTTCCTAATATTTTTCCTTGACTATTTACAATATTTCCTGATTTTGGCTTTATATTTGAATGGTTTTCTAAAAATTTTTTATAATTACCATCTGGTATAAAACAAATATCTTCACTGTCTTTTTTATCTGCTACTTCCAAATTATGACTTCTTGCTAGTTTTCTTATTTCTTCTTTTTGTTCAAAATCTGCTAATGGAAATAAGATATGTTCTAATATGTGTTTTGGTATACTCCATAATACATAGCTTTGGTCTTTTTTTTCAGAATTTGATTTTTTTAACACCCATTTATTAAACTGTTTACTATATTCTATTTTTGCATAATGTCCTGTTGCAATATAGTCACATCCTATTTGTTTTGCTTTTTCATACATAACTCCAAACTTAATATATTTATTGCATTCAATACAAGGATTTGGTGTTTGACATTTCGCATAAGTGTTAATAAAATCATCAATAACATATTTATTAAATTCTTCTTTGGCATTATAAGTAATATGTTGTATTCCTAGCAAATCACATACTTTTTTTGCATCTTGATGCATATTTTGATTACAACAGCTATCATTATTATATAATTCTAATGTTATTCCCATTACTTCATATCCTTGTTGTTTTAGCAAAAGTGCTGATACACTACTGTCAACTCCTCCACTCATACCTAATAATACTTTTTTATTTTCCATAGTTCTTTTTCCTTTTTTGTTTTATATATTTTAGTTTTTAAGAAGTAATACTTTTTATTTCGTTTTATTTAACATGTCTTCTATAGTATGCCATGCAAGTAATGCACATTTTACTCTTGCTGGCATATTAGATATATTTTTAAAACATATAGCATCTTCTAGTTTTTCTAGTTCTTCATCATTTGTTGTTTCTCTTTTTATCATTTCAATGAAAATCTTAATAATAGCTTTTGCCTCACTAATTGTTTTTCCTTTTAAAGTATCTATCATAATAGATGTAGAACTTTGAGATATGGCACAACCATGTCCTGAAAATGCCATATCTTCTATTATATCTTTATTTAATTTTATTTCTAATGTAATTTCATCCCCACAATTAGGATTATGAGCTTTGTTTGAAATATCTGCTTTTTCTAATTTCTTTTTATTATATGAATTCATACTATGTTCCATTATCAGTTCATTATATATTTCTTCTAAATCATCCTTCATTTTGAAAATCCCCTTTATTAAAAACTATTTTATATATTTTTTAAACATATTATATGCTTTGTTTAATGCATTTACTAAATTATCTACATCCTTTTTGGTATTATAAAAATAAAAACTTGCTCTACAAGTAGAATCTAGTTTTAAAAATCTCATAAGTGGTCCGTGCACAATGATTTCCGAGAACGTATACATACTCCATTTGCATCTAATATGCTAGCTACATCATGTGGGTGTACTCCTTTTATATTAAAAGAAATAACACTAGAATGGTTATCTTTATTTGGTGTTATGTATAACTCTAAAAAATCTAGTTTAGATAATTCTTCTTTTGCATATGTTAAAATTTCTTTTTCTATTTTTTCTATTTTTTCATACCCAATTTGTTCTATATAATCGATTGCTGCTCCAAGCCCTATAACTCCTTCTACATTTTGTGTACCTGCTTCAAATTTATTAGGAAGTGGAGCAAATGTGGTTTCTTGTTCACATACATATTCTATCATATCTCCACCCATTAAAAATGGACTCATTTTATTTAGTATTTCTTTTTTTCCATATAATACTCCAATTCCTAAAGGAGCTAACATTTTGTGTCCTGAAAATACTAAAAAATCGCAGTCTAGGTCTTGTACATCTATTTTCATGTGTGGAATACTTTGAGAAGCATCTACTATAACAATTGCTCCATTTTTATGGGCTTGTTTAATAATTTTTTTTAGATTGTTAATGGTTCCGAGTTACATTAGAAACATGGGTAATTCCTACAATTTTAGTTTTATCTGTAATTTTTTCTTCTATTTCTTTATCTTCTATTTCAAATTCGTTATTTATATACATATAATTTAGTTTACTAGCTGTTTTTTTTGTTACTTTTTGCCATGGTACTATATTAGAATGATGTTCCATAATAGAAATAACTACTTCATCATCTTTTTTTAAGTTTTCCATACCATAAGAATAAGCAATAAGGTTTAAGCTTTCTGTTGCATTTTTAGAAAATATAATTTCTTCTTGATATTGTGCTCCAATAAAATTTGCTATTTTCTTTCTTGTGTTTTCATATTGGTTGGTTGCCTTTATACTTAAATCATAAGCTCCTCTATGCGGATTTGCATTATGATTTTTATAAAATTCATCTATTTTATTTATTACATAGGTTGGTTTTTGTGTTGTTGCTCCACTATCTAAATATGTAATGTTTCTATTTTCTAAAATTGGAAAATCCTTTTTTATTTCTTCTATGTTCATATTATTATCCTTTCTAGTCTAGTCGTTCATCAATTTCATCTAAAATTTTCTGCCTTAATTCTTCATTTTTAATGTTTTCTAGTATTTTATGAAATCTTGCTTTTACCATTAGTCTCATGGCTTCTTTTTTTTCTAATCCTCTACTCATTAAATAAAATAATTCTTTTTCTCCTATTTTTCCTGCAGAAGTAGAATGGTTTCCTTCTACTTCTTCTTCGGAACATAATAACATAGGTAGAGCAATTGATTTTGCCTTATTAGACAGTAACATACAATTTTCCGCTTCATTTCCTATTGCTTTTTTGCAACCTTTTTTAAAATCTATTGTTCCTTTAAAGTGTTTTTTAGAATTATCCTTTAATGCTCCTTCTACTTGTATATTGACATTAGATTTTTCTCCTCGTAATTGTGCTATATAGTTTAAGTCAAATGTTTGATTTTTACTTCCTAGATAAATAGTATTTATTATGTTATTTGATAATTCACCTTTTAAGTTTGAATAAACATTTGTAATGCTATTTTTTCCACCAAAATCAATTATGGTATATGTTACTTTTGCATCTTCTTCTAATTCATTTTCTATACTTAGAAAATTATTTGAGTTTTGGTTCATAAGGTTTACTAAAATCACATCTATATTTGCTTTCCTTTTAGCATGTAACTTTATTATTCCATTATGAAATGCTTTAATTTCCTCTTGTGATTTATATTGTATAATAACATTTGCTTTGGCTTCTTCTTTTGCTTCTATTTGAATATAATCTACCAAATGTTTATTGTTTTCATCAAATCGAAATATAATTTGCATTTCTTGATTTTTTCTACCTTCTAGTGTTATGTTTAATTTCTGATTTGCTTGTTTTTCTACTTGATTTGTAAATTCTTTTGCTAAACCATAAGTCAAATAACAAGATTTTATATTACTATCTACATTATTTTTGCTATTTTTTCCTATGATTTCTACATTGTTAAATTTCCCTATTTTTTCTGGTATTTGTATGTCTTCTAATGCAATATTATTAATATTAAAATTTCTTGATGTTCTTATTGGTGTTTCATTTAATTTTAATGTTTCCATAGTTAGTCCTTTCTATTGATTTTAGTAATTTCATTCTTTTTTATCCAATGGCACCTTCTAACTCTAAGTTAATTAAATTATTCATTTCTACTGCATATTCTATTGGCAATTCTTTTGATATTGGATATGCAAATCCTCTTACAATCATTGCTTTTGCATCTTCTTCTGATAGCCCTCTACTCATTAAATAAAATATTGTTTTATCACTAATCTTTCCGATTTTTGCTTCATGGGAAAATTCTACTTCATCTGTTCTAATATCATTTACAGGTATTGTATCTGAAACGGAAATATCATCTAACATAAGAGATTCACAAGATACACTAGATTTTGAACCTTCTGCATTTTCACAAATTCTTACTAGAGAACGATAAGTACATTTTCCTCCATTTTTAGAAATTGATTTTGCATTTACAACACTTGATGTATTTTTTGCATTATGAATGACTTTAAACCCATTATCTAAGTTTTGTCCTTTTCCTGCAAAGGAAATTCCTGTAAATTCTGTTTTTGCTCCTTCTTTATTTAAAATACTCATTGGGTATAACATAGATATTTTTGATCCAAAAGATCCAGATACCCAATCCATTTTAGCATTACTTCCTACAATTGCTTTTTTGGTATTTAAGTTTAGCATATTTTTTGACCAGTTTTCTATAGTAGAATAGCGTAAATATGCATTATCTTTTACATATAGTTCTACACAACCTGCATGCAGATTAACTTTATTGTATTTTGGTGCACTACATCCTTCTATAAAATGAAGACTTGCTCCTTCATCTACAATAATAAGGGTATGTTCAAATTGTCCAGATTCTGGTGAATTTAGCCTAAAATAGGATTGTAATGGAATATCTACTTTTACTCCTTTTGGTACATATACAAAAGAACCACCAGACCATACCGCCCCATGAAGTGCTACAAATTTATGGTCATGTACTGGTACACATTTCATAAAATGTGCTTTTACTAAATCTGGATATTTTTTTATAGCACTTTCCATATCAGTGTAAATAACACCTTGTTTAATAAGTTCTTGTTTCATACTATGGTAAACTACTTCTGAATCATATTGAGCTCCTACTCCTGCAAGAGATTCTTTTTCTGCATCTTGTATTCCAAGTTTATCAAATGTATTTTTAATATCCTCTGGTACATCTTCCCAAGATGTATTTAGGTTTGTTTTTGGTCTTACATAGGTTGCGATTTCGTTCATGTTTAATTCCAACAAATTAGGTCCCCAAGTAGGAAGTCCTAAGCTGTTATATACTTCTAATGCCTTCAAACGAAAATCCCTCATCCATTTTGGGTCATCTTTTTGCTTTGATATTTCTTCAATAATTTCAGGCGTTAGCCCCTTTTTTATTTTGTAATCGTATTCGTCTTTGTTTTTTATATCATATATATTTCTGTTTATTTCGTCTAACTTTGTTTTATTCATGCTAATTTCCTTTCACCTTCTTTGACAATGCTTAGTAGTATTCTTTATATATTTTTCAAGTAGTATTTCCTTATTTATATTCTGAATAACCTTTTTCCTCAATCTCTTTTGCCAAATCTGCATTTCCTGTTTTTACAATTTTTCCATTTACTAAAATATGAACATAATCTACTTTTAAACTATGTAAGATTTTGGTATTATGGGTAATAATTAAAACTGCATTTTGTTTGTTTTTAAACATCTTTATTCCTTTTGATACTGTCTTTATTGCGTCTACATCTAAGCCTGAATCTGTTTCATCTAAAATAGCCAATTTTGGATTTAATATAAGCATTTGTAATATTTCATTTTTCTTTTTTTCTCCTCCAGAAAACCCTACATTTAGACTTCTTTCTAAGTTTTCAGCATTCATATTTAATTCTTGTGTATATTTTTTTAATTCTTTTTTTAATTCAAATATTTTTACAGGCTTTCCTGTCATTTTATTTTTAGCATATTTTAAAAAATTACTAACTGAAACTCCTGGAATTTCTTCTGGTAATTGAAATGACATGAAAACACCTTTTCTTGCAATTTCATCAGTTTTTAAATTTGTAATTTCTTCTCCATCTAATAAAATACTACCGTTTTTTTTCGTATAACTTGGGTTATTTAATATAGCATTAGCAGTTGTTGTTTTGCCGAGAACCATTTGGTCCCATAATTACATGAATTTCTCCTTTTAAAATGTTTAAATTAATTCCTTTTAAAATTTCTTTTTCTTCTGCATTTACATATAAATCTCTTATTTCTAATAATTTATTATTCATTACTAAATCCTTTCACTCTCTTTAATTTTTTATGAGATGTCATAAAATAAGTTTGACATATATAATCATGGCATCTAGTATTGTACATTATTTTTTAGATGTTCTTCTTACACAAGACCTACATCTTTCATTATTTATATCATAATCACAATCTAAACTACTTAAATCTAACTCTTTATGTACATATTTTACAAGTTTGTTAATTGTTTTATCATTTATAACAGATTTTATTTTTTCTGCTTCTTGTTGTGACTCTTCTTTTTCTAAATTTAAAACCTCTTTTAAAAACAAATAAACAATATCATATGTTTCTAATATTTTTTTTGCTAAATCTTCCCCTTTTTGAGTTAATTCAATAGTTCCATAAGATTCATAATTTAATAGTTCATTATCTTTTAATTGATAAATTGCTTTATTTACACTTGGTTTAGTACAATTCATTTTTTTAGCAATATCTGTCACTCTTATTTTCCCATTTTGTTGCTTTAAAATATACATTGTTTTTATATATTCTTCTAATGCTTTTGATATCATAGTTTTCTTTCCTCTTTTCAAAGTTAGATTTGGTTAACATTATATGACAGTTTCATTTGTTTGTCAAGGTTAACAATTGTTTTTTGTGATTAATTTATGATAAGATCACCCTAAGAGAATATCTGATGAAAAGTTCACC
>CANAQC010000025.1 GCA_947363765.1 uncultured Clostridium sp.
CTATCTCTTTCAATTAATCTTGTTAATCTAATGTCTGCATCTGTATCCACAAATATCTTTATATCCATTAAATCAGACAGTTCTTTATTTTCTAATACTAATATTCCTTCTACTAAAATAATTGGAACTGGATTCACATTAACAGTTTCATTTTCTCTAAGTCTATTTGTGTATGAGTAAATTGGTCTTTGTATTATTTTTCCAGATAATAATGTTTTTATATCTCTTATTAATAAATCTGTTTCATATGCATCTGGACAATCATAATTTCGTTTCAATCTTTCTTCTAATGTAATATTACTTAAACTTTTATAGTAAAAATCATGTGATAAAATAACTACACTTTCTTTAAATTCTTCTTTTATTTTGTATGCTAGTGTAGTTTTACCAGATGCTGTACCACCTGCAATTCCTATTATATTTGGTTTTTTCATAAGTTTATCTCCTTTTATCTATTCTCCTATTTCAAATCCCTTTTCTTTAGAATTTTCTTTTTCATGTTCTAATGCTTTATATATAACATTCATCATTCTTCCTACTCCACCTTCATTATTATCTACTTGAGTAACAAAATCTGCAATTTCTTTTAATTTTTTTGTAGCATTTTTCATTGCAATTTTTAATCCTGCTACTTGAAGCATTTCAATATCATTTCCACCATCACCTACTGCAATAATTTCCTCTTTTTTTATATTTAAGTGATTTGCTAATACCTCAATAGCACTTGCTTTTGTTACTCCTTGCCTCATAATATCATAATAACATATTGTATCTATTCTTCCATCAATTTCAGGAGTTGTTCTTGTACATTCTCCAGAAATTTGAATTCCATTAATATTTTTAAATTCATATAAACAATTTTCTAATTCTTTCTTTGTTCCATTAATAGCAAATAATGGAATAGAATCTTGAGTATTAGAAATATAATCTTCTAAATCACTTTGATAATTAAATGGAACACCAATATTATCATACATAGGATCAATAACACGTCTATATGCATACTTAATATCTGCTACTTCGTGTTTAGTTGTCATAAATTCATATTCTAAAGCATTTCTTTTGCATACTTCTACTAACTCCTTAACTTGTTCTGGTAATAATGATTTATTAATTAAATACTCCTCCTTTTGAATATCCATTAAAATTGCTCCATTTGTAGCAATAATGTAACTTTGAAAAGCATCTCCTCCTTTATTTGCAATATACCTTGCTACTTCTAATGGTCTTGCTGTTGCAATTACTGGAATAATTCCAAAATCCTTATTTAATTTATTAATCTCTTCTATATTTTTATTAGGTATTTCTTTATAATCATCAAGTAGAGTTCCATCTAAGTCAAGTACTAACATTTTATACATATTTAATTTCTCCTTTTTACATTATGTTTCTATTATATATACTTTTTCTGTATTTGTCAATATATTATGTTTATTTGTTTTTTAATCTATTATATTATGTTTCTCTCCTATTTTTTCGACTCTTATAACGATAGATACAAATATCAATGAATTTATTAAAGTAGATCATATTTTCTCTTTTAGTAATTTCTTCGTAGAATAGGACTTTGAACTTGTCATAAATCCTAACCCCCTATATGTTATGACTCACCATTATAACTCGGGGGCTCTGCTAGACAATTACTTTCTGAAAACAAAAAATACCATCCTTTTTAGAATGATATTTGTATCGTCTGTTCAATTTAGTTCGAACAGATACGTCGTTGGTGGACAGGGAAGGATTCGAACCTTCGTACTCGTATGAGAACAGATTTACAGTCTGCCGCCTTTAGCCACTCGGCCACCTGTCCATATTTAATTTTAATGGTGCGCCCTCAAGGATTCGAACCTTGGACCCACCGGTTATGAGCCGGTTGCTCTGACCAACTGAGCTAAGGGCGCTGGAGCAGGTAGCGGGAATCGAACCCGCATAGCCAGCTTGGAAGGCTGGAATTCTACCATTGAACTACACCTGCATTTTCCATCAACATTTATAAATTATAAGTGTTATTATTTTTTTTGTCAATACTTTTTAAAAAAGTTTTTTCTTCTTTTTTTCGACTAATAATTTACAAATTTTGAATAATACTATAAAATAATGTTTGGAAAATACAATTAATGTACTTTCAAATATTATTTGTTAAAGGATAAATAAATGAATAAATATATTTCAAATTCTGAAAAAGATACAATCAATCTTGCTTATATAATAGCAAGCAAGCTAAATAATGGAGATTCAATTGTTTTATCTGGTGACTTAGGTTCTGGTAAAACAAAATTTGTACAAGGTTTTTTATCTTATTTTGGTCTAGAAAATGAAATTTCTAGCCCTACTTTTACTATTGTTAATGAATACTATAAAGATTCCATCTATATTTATCATTTTGATGTTTACAGATTAAATTCTTGTGATGAATTTTATGCTATTGGTGGTGAACAATATTTTGAACAAGGTATCTGCTTAATTGAATGGGGTGAACAAATAAAAGAAGCTTTACCAAAAGAATATTTACATATTACTTTCGAACGTGACTTTATAAATGAATCAAAACGAATTTTAGTATTTCAACCATATGGTAAAAAATATGAACAAATTATACAAACACTACCAATAATTAACTAGAATATATCAATATTATACTTCATTTCTATTATGATAAAAAATTAAAGGAGAAATTTATATGAAAATTTTAAGTATTAGTACTTCTTCTAATATATGTAGTGCAGCTATTTTAGAAGATACTACCTTAATAAAAGAAATATCTATTGATGATGCAAATACTCACTCTGTTAAACTAATGCCTATCATTAACGATTTATTAAAAACTACTAATTTATCTATTTTTGATATTGATTTATTTGCTTGTGATAAAGGTCCTGGTTCTTTTACTGGAATTCGTATTGGAATTTCAACCATAAAAGCATTTTGTGATGTTACATCACAACCTAATATTGGCATTAGTTCTTTAGAGGCTTTAGCCTATTCTTACAATTTTGAAGGTCTTATTTGTACATTAATTGATGCTAAAAATGACAATGTATATTATAGTTTGTTTGAACATAAAAATGGTATTTACACACAAATTGGAGAATTTTTAGCTGAAAATATTCACAATATTACAGAAATATTAAAAATTTGTAATAAACCTGTCTTTTTTGTAGGAAATGGTAGCATGATTTATAAAGATGTGCTAAAATCTAGTTTGAATCAAAATGCAATTATAAAAACCAATCCCCTATATACTAATTTAAGTGCTTATTCTGTAGGGAAAGCTGCTTTTGATGATTTTAGTCATAATAAATTTTGTCCTATGACTCCCCTTTACTTAAAAAAATCAAATGCAGAAAGAGAATTGGAGGAAAAAAACAAATGCTAACTATTCGCTCTATGTCCATTTCTGATTTAGAAAACATTAAAACAATTTTAGAAAGTGATTTTGATGATTTTTGGAATTATAATATTTTTTACCAAGAACTACAAAATGTAAATTCTGAATATTTTATTGCTTTAAAAAATAATGAAATTGTTGGATTTGCTGGTATTTGGATTTCTGTTGATGATATACATATTACTAATATTGTAACTAAAAAGGTATATCGAAACCATGGAATTGGAACAAAATTGCTAAACCATTTAATAACCACCGCAAAAGCAAAAAAATTGTCTTCTCTTACTTTAGAAGTAAATGAAACAAATAAATCAGCTATTTCATTATATGAAAAACATCATTTTCAAAAAATTGGACAAAGGAAGAATTATTATAAACAAAATGAGAATGCTATTATTATGACATATTATTTTTAGTAATATAAAAAGGAGAAAAACTAATGAAAAAAAATGAACTAAACTATACTCAATTAAAAGATTATTGTAACCCTAATATTTTTAAATTTTCTGATACTTCCGAACTTGATTCTATTAATACAGGAATTGGTCAAGAAAGAGGTATTAAGGCATTAGAATTTGGAATTAGTGTTGATGTAAAAGGTTATAACTTATATTTAGAAGGTCCTGATGGTGTTCGGAAAAACAATGTATACTAAAAATTATTTAAAGAGAATTTCAAAAAAGGCAAAAGCCCCTTCTGACTGGTGTTATATATATAATTTTGATAATCCTAATGAACCTATTGCTATATCATTTAATGCTGGACTTGGAAAAGAATTTAAAGAAGATATGAACAGTTTCATTAAAGATATTAAAGCAGATATAAACAAAACATTTAGTAATGAAGATTTTGAAAAAGAAAAAACTTTAATTAAACAAGAATTTGAACAAAAACGTTCTTCTCTTTTAGAAAAATTAAATAAAGAATCTATGAAATATGGTTTTCAAGTGAAAACTGCTCAAAATGGTATTTATATGATGCCAGTAATTGATGGAAAGACTATCGAAGAAGATGAATTTGAAAAATTAGATGAAAATATAAAAAAAGAATTTGAAAGTAAGTCTAGTATTGTACAAGAACAAATACTAATAGCTATTGCTGAAATTAAAGCTATTGAAAAAGCATCTGACAAAAAAATTGAAGAATGGCAATCAAATGTTGCATTACTTACTATTAATACTCATATTAATTATATTAAATCAAAATATAAAAGAAACAAGAAAGTAAATAAATTTTTAGATAATGTTAAAAAAGACATTTTAAAAAATGTCCCATTATTTATTGAACAGCCTACCTCTCCCCAACCCCAAAATCAAATAGGTCCACGTCAAGAACCAAAACGCCCTTGGCTTAATTATCGCGTTAATTTATTTATTGATAATAGTGAATTAGAAGGATCTCCTGTTGTAATGGATTCAAACTATTCTTATCATAATTTATTTGGAAAATTAGAATATGAAAATTATTATGGAGCTTTAAAAACTGATTACACTATGTTACAACCAGGACTTTTACATCGTGCAAATGGTGGATATATTATATTACAAGCAAAAGACTTATTAAGTAATTCTCTATGTTATGAAGCTTTAAAAAAGGCTCTACGTATTAAAGAATTAAATATTGAAAATGCAGTTGATCAACGTAGTTCTATGGTTATGGTATCACTAAAGCCAGAACCTATACCACTAGATTTGAAAGTTATTTTAATTGGCAGTTCTAACATTTATCATACTTTACTTGCTATGGATTCAGATTTCAAAAAATTATTTAAAGTAAAGGTAGAATTTGAAGATGATGCTCCAAAAAATGAAGAAAACGAATTAAAACTTGCTCGTTTTATTCATGGCTTTTGTGAACAAGAAGAATTGCCACCTCTTGATGCTAGTGCTGTCGCAAAAATGGTAGAATATTCATCAAAACTTGCAAGTAGCAAGAAAAAGTTATCTACTAGATTTAATGACCTTTCTGAAATTGTTGCAGAAGCATGTACTTGGGCAAAACTTTCAAAATCAAAAATTGTAACTGCTGATTTTATTACAAAAACATTAGAAGAACGTATTGACAGAGTTAAAAAATATGATGCTCGTTATACAGAAATGATTAAACAAAATACTCTACTTATTAACACATCAGGTTCTAAAGTAGGACAAATTAATGGTTTAACAGTTATGACAATTGGAGATTATTCTTTTGGAAAACCTTCTAAAATTACAGTAAACACTTATACTGGAAAATCTGGAATTATTAATATCGAACGTGAAGTAGAACTTTCTGGTTCTTCTCATTCAAAAGGTGTTTATATATTAAGTCGGATATTTAGGTGAAATGTTTGCACAAGATTTCCCATTATCATTAACTGCTAGTATTTGTTTTGAACAATTATATAATGGAGTAGATGGTGATAGTGCCTCAAGTACAGAATTGTATGCCCTTCTTTCTAGCTTATCCTCTGTTCCAATTAATCAATCTATTGCAGTTACTGGTTCTGTTAATCAAAAGGGTGAAATTCAACCAATTGGTGGAGTAAATGAAAAAATTGAAGGATTTTACCAAATTTGTAAAATAAGAGGTTTAGATGGTTCTCATGGTGTAATGATACCTGTACAAAATATTGATAATCTTAGTTTATCTGATGAAATTGTTGATGCATGTAAAAATGGTATTTTCCATATTTATGCTGTTTCTTCTATTGAAGAAGGTATTGAAGTATTAACTGGTGTTCCTGCAGGTAAAAAAGACAAAAATGGTCATTTTCCATCACGGAACAGTAAATGCCCTTGTATATGAAAAATTAAAAAGATATGCTGAAGTTAGTAAATAAAAATACTAAAAAAACATAGAAGTGATTATAATTAAATTTACTTCTATGTTTTTTAGTATTTTATGTAATATAACTCTTACCCTTTATACCTTTTGTTCCTTTCTCAAATAAACTAAATAGTATGACAATCCTATTTGAAAAATCATAAATATTGCAGATAACCCAAATATATATTTAAGTCCTATTTTATACATTATTCCACAGAAAAATACTCCTATTGCTTCACCTAAAAATCTTATTATATATCTTATATTAGCAAATGATAATTGATGCTCGCTTTCTACACGATTTATATACACTCCATCACATATATTTTCATATGAAGTTGAAATAAGTAGCGACCATGTTATTGCCATTAAGGTTATCGTTAAATTATTGGATATAAATGCAATTATATATCCTACAAATCTTATCCCAAATTTTATTGTTATTGTTAAATAATCATTTTTAGGTGTTAAATATTTAAGTACTAATATTCCTATTCCATCTGCAATTAAACCAACAATCAATAAATAGTTTGTAGCAATACTATCAGAAAAAGCAAAATAATTCGTTAACATTAGCATTTTTAATCCTAAAGCTGTTGACATTGCTATTGTTCCTATAAGAACATATAATAAATATAATAATATTATTTTACTTTTTAAGATGTAACTAAACATTGAATCCTTTTTCTTTTGTTTTTCTTCTATATTATTATTTTTTATGTTTATTATTGTAATTATTGAAATTGCTAAAAATATGTTAGATATTATTAAGCAAATATTATAGTTTACTAATATTCCTGCAATACTTTTTCCTATAAATATTCCACCAAATAGGATTCCTATATCTCTAAACAAGTATTCTGTTAATTTTCTTTTACTATATATTGTATTACTCTTTACTATAGTAGTTATTAGTGGATATATACTTGTTATAATTATATATTCCATTATTATATCTATTACTATAGTTAAATTTATCATTTCTATTTGATTTGTTCCATTCAAATAATATAATGCTAACATATTAACAAATTTTATAACTAAAATAATTGTTATTGTGTTTTTTAGTTTATTTAATTTTATATATTTTTCAATTAAAGCTATTCCTATAATGCTAATTAAAGTTCCTATACTTATTATATTACTTATTTGAGTTACAGAAAAATTATTATCTTGTAACCAAATTTGTCTAAAGTTTCCCCATAGCCCAATTGATATACTAAAAAAAGCCAACATTATTAATATTTTATTTTCCTCTTTTATCTTATTCATTTTAATTACCACTTCTCTTAAATTTTTTCTCTACCCCACATATAATTTACATTTTGATATGTGCTGTAATAATTGTATAACTATATGAGTTAATTGTTATTATTATATTATCATTTTTACAATACCAATTTTTCCCTTGTTTATATATAATACTATCCTTATCTAAAACTTTATCTCTGCAATATTGAACTACATTATCATTATCTAATTTAAGATTTTTCTTAATTCTATCTATACCCATTTCCGTAGTATGTAGTTTGTCTATATTTGATAACAACATTTCTATATCCATTTACAATCCTCTCTATAATTTGTTATTTAATCAACTAATTTTTAATAGTGTTTTATATAGTATTGTCTCATTATGTATTCTTACATCTTTATGTTCCTGTGCTCCTATATTTATTTAAAGCTAAGTTCCATAATTTAATGGCAATTATCCATAAAACAATTGATACTACAGGCGATAAGTATATCATATAATGATTTAATCCTAAATAATCCATTGTTGGATAATAAGCAACAAAAGCAAAAGGTAAAACAAATGTTATTAATATTTTTATAAAACTATTGTATATGTTAATTGGATATTCTGTAAAAGTATACATTCTATAAAATGACCATATTACTTCATTTGATCTATATGTCCAAAATGATGAAATACTAAACATAGTCAGAATTGCTCCAATTATTAATGCTCCCACTATACTAAAAAATACAATTTTCATAATTAATAATATAGATATAGGTATAGAAAGAATATATAACATATATATTGTTATCCCTAATCCTATAAAAAAATCTGCTATTGATGGAAATTCTCTGGATGCACCTATAATAGAAATTAATGGATGTACTGGTCTTAATAAAATTTTGTCAAATTCTCCATTTCGTATATATTTAGGTCCAATATCATATAAAGCATCGAAGCAATATCCTTGTATTCCAATTGAAATTCTTGTTACGCCATACAAAAGTAAAATTTGTTCAATACTCCAACCTGCTATACTTTCTGTATTTTGAAAAACAATAAATATAAAAATTAAGCTAACAGCTTGTACTACAATTTGCGAAAAAATTCCAACAACACAATCTATTCTATATATAAGTATTTCTTTTAAAGAAATCTTTAAAAAAGATAAGTACAAACTTATATTATCTAATATTTTTCTCATTCTAACCCCCATTTATTGTTATATTCTTTACTGCATGATTAAAAAATATTTTTGCTATAAAATATAAAATAACTCCCCATACTATTTGTTTAATTATTATGAAAAATATTTCATTTATATTAATATTTCCAAGCCATATATTAACAGGAGTATATATCAATTCCTTAAAAGGTAGCCATTTTGATAGTTCTTGAAACCATAAAGGAAATAATGTAATAGGAGCAATTATTCCTGAAAATATCTGAATTGTTGCTTTTCTTAAAATTTGCATTCCCCAAATTGAATTAGTATAAAAACCTACAGTTCCTACTATCATTTGTATAAAAAATGTTATAGGTACTCCTAATAGCATTACAAAGACACACAGTACAAGACTTATTATGCTAGTTGGCAAAGTTAATTTCCAAAATAATGAACATATAATAAAAGTTGCTATACCAATTACTGTTGCAAAAGCTATTTCTCCTAAGTTAACTCCAAAATAATATTTAAAATATGAAATAGGATTTAATAACTCTTTATTTATTTGTCCATTTCTTATAGAATGTGCCATATCTTCATTTATTCCCCATAAAGCTATTGAACTAAATGATATTACTAAAATATAGTAAGTTATCATTTGTGATATTGTAAGACCTCCTGCATCACCTGTTTGAGCATAAATTGCTTGCCATACAAAAATATATACTACTACTTCCACAATTCTATTTAATGTAAAAAGATAAAAATTTGACTTGTATATATTGTACTGTTTAAATTGCATTTTTGCTAGTGCTATCATTGTTTTTATCATTGTTATGTACTCCTCTATATATTTCTTTTAATATATCTTCTAGTTCTGTTTCTTTCATGTGTATATCTTCTATTACACAATATTTAGAAATTTCATTCATGATTTTTACTATAGTTATTTTATCATGACTAAATTTTATTTTTAGTCTATTTTCACTTTCTTCTAATATTTCAAAATTATTTAATTTTACAATATTGCTAATATTATCTTGTTTAGAATTTACAATAAGATTAGCTATAACATATTGCCCATATATATCTTTAAATTTTTGTTTTTCTCCATCATAAACTATTTGACCTTTATCTAAAAGAATTATTCTATCACATACATCTTCAATATCTTTTAAATCATGAGTTGTAAGAATTACTGTTGTTTTCTTTTCTTTGTTTATATCTTTAATAAACTTTCTTATATTTTCTTTAACAAAAACATCTAATCCTATAGTTGGTTCATCTAAGTAAACTATTTTTGGATTATGTAAAAAAGTCACAGCAATTTCACATCTCATCTTTTGTCCTAAGCTTAAATTTTTAACTTGCTTATCTAACAAATTTTCTAGTTCTAATATTTCAGTAAACATCTTTAGATTTTTTCTGTATTCATTTTCTGGAATTTTGTACATTTTTTTAATCAATCTAAAAGATTCAATAACAGGTAAGTCCCACCATAATTGAGTCTTTTGTCCAAATACTGCACCTATATTTTTATTATTTTCTATTCTCTTTTCATTTGGTACTAATCCATTTACTAAAATTTTTCCAGATGTAGGAGTTAACAATCCTGTAAGCATTTTTATTGTAGTTGATTTTCCTGCACCATTTTCTCCTATATATCCTACTAATTCCCCTTCATCAATACTAAAATTTATATCTTTTACTGCTGTAAATTCCTTATATTGAGGCATAATTAGATTTTTAAAATATCCTAATAATCCATCTTCCTTTTCTATAATTTTATATGTTTTTACTAAATTTTTTACTTCTATAATTGCCATATACTATTCTCCTTTTTCTAATTTATATAGCATATTGCTGCATCTTTCTTATCTGTTTAATTTGTATGTTTTGCTTTTATGCCATTTCTTTATTCACTATCATATCTATTTGTCCATCTTTTAAATATATTATTTTATCTGAACTTTCAATAGTCGATTTTCTATGTGCTATTATGATTACTGTACTCTTTTTTGAAATCTTATCAATTATGTTTTGTATCATTTTTTCTGTTTGTAAATCCATATTTGAAGTTGGCTCATCAAATATATAGAAATTTGCTTTATGTAATATAGCTCTTATAAAAGCAATTATTTGCAATTCGCCATATGACAATTTAGAAAGTTTTATTTTAGTATCCAGTCCATTAATTAATTTACTAAATAAATTTTCTACTCCCATTTCTTGTATTAATTCATTGATTTGTTTATCTGTTATCTGAGTATTTCCTAAAGTTATATTATTTCTTACTGTATCTGTAAATATATATGGATTTTGTGATATATAAGAAATATTATCTCTTAAACATTTTGTAGATATTTTAGAAATATCATAATTATCAATTAATATTTTTCCACTTTCTATATCATATAATTTCATTAATACATTTGTAAGAGTTGTTTTTCCTACTCCAGTTCTTCCTGCAATAGTAACTTTTGTTCCTTTTTTTATTACAAATGACATATTTTTTAATATCATTTCTTTATCATATTTCATTGATACATTTTGAAATTCAATATCTCCGGTTTAGATTCTCTATATAATCTCCACTTTCTATGTTTTCTTCTTCTTTTTCGTTTAATAAAACCTTTATTCTTTTATATGAATTTATACAAGTTTGTAATTCTTCTAACTGATTACAAATTTCTTCAAGTGGTGTTTTACATTCTTTAGTATAGTATAATATTAAATATATACTTCCTAGAGATATAGCTACATTAATGTTTAAAGCATAATATATAATAGCATAAATTCCTATTGCCTGTATCATTGCTATTATCCAGTATGGAAAATGATGTATATATATATACTTTCTTCTTATTTTTAATTCTGAATAAAACAAGCCGTTCATTTTATTAATATTTTTATTTTGCAATTTAAAGAGATACGTTAACTTACTTTTATTATATAATTCCGAAAATTCTTTATGCTCTTTATCCCTCTTTTTTAATATTTCATTATCTAATTTTCCCAATATTTTAGTAAATTTATATACAATAACTGAAATAAGAAATATTGTAATCCCGCCAATAATAGCTAAATTAATATTAGCTACAAACATCATTACTATCATAAATACTATGTATAAAATATTACTTAAAATATTATATAAAAACCCAAAAAATAAATCGAATAGATTATCTACATCTGAAGTTAATCTAGTATATAACTCAGAAGAATTGTATTTATTAAAAGTAATCATTTTAAAATTTAAAATCTTATCAAATAATGTTTTTCTAATATCTCTTAAAATTTTACATACAGTTTTATTTATTGCAATATCTTTTATATAGTTAAATATTAGTCTACCTAAATGTATAGATGTATATATAACTATATAAAATAATATTGTGTGAATAATATATTCTCTTGTAAAATCAATATCTACAACTTGCTTTACTATATACGGAGGAATAGCTGATAAAAAGTTACAAACTAACAGTAATATACCTACAATTATGATTGATTTAACATACTTTTTTATGATTTTTTTCATGTTAAATCACCTACTTTCTCATAGTTATTTAGTTCATTATAAAGTTTACTTTTTGTAAGCATCTCTTTATGTGTTCCACTATCATAAATTTTTCCATCAACTAGTAAAAATACTTTATCCATTTTTTCCATCATACTTATCTTATTTGAAATTAGTATAAGTATATTATTTCCTATTTGTTTTTCAATTTCTTCAAGTACTTTCTTTTCTGTATCTACATCTAATGCAGATAATGTGTCATCAAATATATTTATATTTCTAACATTTAACAAGTTTCTTGCGATTTGTATTCTTTGCTTTTGACCTCCAGATATTTTGATTCCATTCTCTCCAATTTTTGTTTCAAATCCATCTTGCATTGTTGTTATATCTTCTAAAATGTTAGCCTTTTTACTTATATCTTCTATTTCATTATTTGTAGCTTCATTTTCAATATCAATGTTGTTCTTTATTGTATCATCCATAATAATATTTTTTTGCATTGCATATCCAATATTTTCAAAGATACTTTCTCTTGAATATTCATTCATATCAATTCCATTGATAAATATTTTATTTTCTGGCACTTCATAAAAACCTGCTAAAATATTCATTAATGTTGTTTTTCCGCTTCCTACTTTACCAACAATACCTATTTTCTCTCCTTTATTTATTGTCATATTTATATTATCTATTGCTAATCCCTCATTATTTCCATAGCTATAGCAAAGATTCCTTATTTCTATTTTATCAATTTTTTCTAATTTTTTACCTTCTTTTTTATAAGTGTCTAATCCGAAAAAATAATTAAATCTTCTACTTGCTATTTTAAAATTAGATATTCCTGTAAGTAATGGTTCTATTGAATTTACAATTTCTGATATAGCAATTGTTATACAAGAAATATATGCTGTTAGCTCTCCTACAGTTAATAATCCTTTATTAATTAAAAATAGCCCTACTGCAAAACCTATTGAATAGCATGCTGCATACATAATATTTGAAACCATATCCATTTTATAAATAACTGCTCCAACATTAACATCTGATTTATATGTTTCTTCATTTACCTTATTAAATTTTTCTCTTTGACTTTCTTGCTCATTATATAATTTTATTAAACTAAATCCAGAAGTATTTTGTTCTATATTCTTTGATAGATTAAGATATACATTTCTTTCTTTTTCTAGTGCTTCTCCCTGTTTTTTATAAAGTTTATATAAAAAGTATATTGCAACCGGAAAAACTGGTAATATTGTAAGCATCAAAATTATATTAAAATCTTTTCCTATAACAATCAAACCAATAATAGGTGCTACAATTAATCTTGCAACATTAAAAAAGGCATTTCCAAAGAATTTTCTTATAGATAATATTTCTTTGGATAAATAAGCAAGAAATACACCTTTATCTTCTTTATCATAATACTCTGGCTTTACTGACTGTAAATGCTCTATTACTTTACTTCTTAAATATGTATCTGATATTCTAGCTCTAGTAAAAAATAATGTTCTATATATTATTCTTGGTATAATCATTATAATAGAATAAAATATCAAACTATATACTTCATGCATAATAACATCTTTACTAACATTTCCTTTAACTAATAAATCTAATATATTTCCTATAATACTAGGTATTTTATACAATATATATATAACAATTGCATGAAATACCATACCTAATATATAAATAGGAAAAGTTCTTTTTAATTCATCTATAAATATCTTATTGCTTTTGTATTTCTCATTCATTTTAATTTTGTCCCTTTCATTGTTCTACAATTTATATTACTATTTTACTTTATTCAATTATATTTTTACTCATTTTATCATAACGAATATAAAAAATAAAGCATATAACAAATTAAATTGTTACATACTTTACATTTTAAGGGAAAATTTATAGAACCATTTTTTTAATTTTTTCGTTGCATAAAATTCTCTCCCTACTTTTTTATTACTTTGGTATACTAAATCTGTCCAATAGGCATGATATAATATTTTTCATTAAATTATTTGGATTTAATCGTAATAAGACAATATTAAAAATATAAAGTACTAATATAATTTAATATTGTATTTGATAACTTATTCATATCTTCAATATTGTCAATAGTGGGAATATGTACAAAAGCAATTTTAGTTTTTAAATTATTAATTTGCTTAAAATTTAATGCTCTAAAAAATACATTATTACATAAATAATTTCCTGCATCACTTGAACTTACTACTTTATAATTACTATTTTCTAAATTTTCTCTTAAAACACCATAATAATAATCTGTTTTTAAGTCATTTCCTTCTATAATTGCATTATTTTCTAAATATATATCTTTTGTCTTTGGTTTTTGACCAAAAATTAATACATAATCATAAGTTTGTAACAATTTCTCTTCTATTTGAGTTCTACTTATGTTAAAATCATTCTCTAAATATAAAACATCTATATTACATTCTTCTTTTATATTATCTAATAATATTTTTGCTGAATTGTCATTTCCTTCAAAACCTGCAATTAATATTTTCATATAGCACTTTTCCTTTCTATACAATGGTCTATCCATCTATTACTTTTTGTTTTTCCTCCTAATATCTCATTTTGCCATAGTGCATAAATTCCTATAGCTAATAAGATAAAATCTCCAAATCACTGTTGATAACAAGTAGTAATATAATCACATACATTTCTTGTCCTAATTTTCATATATATTATCATTTATTTTCAATACCATTCTTGTCCAATGAGTTTTGAATCCTAATCTTTCATATAAATCCTTTGCAATATTGTATCCTGATACGTCTAATGACATATCTTTATCTTGTTCTTTTGCCATATCAATTAATTTATTCAATGCTATTGTACCTATTCCTTGACTTCTATATTTTTCATTTATAAAAAATCGATATAAATATATTTCTTTTTCATAATTTTTTATTCCTATAAAACCAACCATTTCATTTTTGAAGATAATTTTATAATATTCTTCATTTTCTTCAAAAATTAATTCTTCTGGTTTTATAATTCTCAATTGATATATTGGGTCAACAGTATTATGATGTTTCCATTCTTCTATAATCCATTTTCTAAAATAATCATTGTTTTCCTTTTCTAATTTTATATCTAATTTTTCCATATATTGATTTTCCTTTCTATGTTTTATTTTAAATAAATCAATTCTTTATCTTTTCATATATTTCTTCCCAACTATCAATTCTATCTAAATTTGTTTTATCTTTTATATTGCTTTTGCTATTAAATAATATGGTTTCAATTCCTAATTCATTAACTTTATTACAATTTGCAATAGAGTCATCTATAAATAAATCTATGTTTTCATTTTTGCAAACATTTGCTTTATCAAAATCACAAATTAATTTATCATAGTGAATATTATTGTTTTTTAATTCTTCAATAGTAGTTTTATATTCATCATTATATAAAGTTTTATCTCTTGCTGTAATAACTATTATTTCATGTCCTAACTCTTTAATTTTATCAATATACTCTGCGACTTTAGGTTTAAAAGGTGTGCTAGCAATAACTTTATCATAATATTTTTTTGCAAATTCAAGTTCTCTTTCTTTCATTTTTTTTGGTAAATTACTATATGAAATATTATTATCTTTCAAATATTTTATATCTACATCAAAAAATTCTGCTATATATGGCATTAAATAATCAAATGTATCTGCCATTGTATCATCTATATCTATTCCTATTTTCAACTTTTTCTCCTTTTCAAATTTATTTTATTTGTTTTACAAATGCTTTATCTCTATTTTCATCATATCCTAGTTTTCTATATAATTCATGTACACTATTTCTATGAAATCCACTAAATAACCATATCCTTGTTATATTTTCTTGTTTTGCTATCTCTTCAGCTTTACTCATTAGTTTTGTTGCAATTCCTAATCTTCTATATTCTTCTCTTATTGCTAGATCCCATATAGTTGCATCTTTACCTGATGGCAATGTTAAAATATTTAAAATTACTGTTCCTACTAAATTATCATTTATATAATATCCTAATACATGAATATCTTTATTATCTTTAGATATTTTATATAAATTTTGCATTTTCTCATAACTTATATTATTATTAAAAACATCTTTTAATACTTGTTGTAATTGTTCTAAATCTTTTTCCTCTATATTACTTACTATGTTATCTCTTTTCATTTCTTACTCCTACTTTAAATAAATATCTTCTTTAATCTTTTCTTCCTAATTTATATCATAGATTTACAATTTTTCATAGTATTTTTGCCAATATTTACAAAACATATTTATCCTTACATTTGCTTAATTGCCACAAAATTCCCAATAAAAATAATGTCAAGAGTGAACGAAGTAAGTACATTTACTCTTGATATTATTTTTATTGGAGATTAGAACTTGTCTGCAAATGTATAGGACAAATTTTTTAATTTTTTCGTCCTATGATTTTTTATAAGCCAGATTTCATTAAATTTTCGTCCCATAAAAAAATAGACATCAGCACATATCTACTGACACCCATTTAATAAAGATTCTCTATAACTCATTTAAATAAATTTATTCTAGCACTTGAAATATCTAGCTTCACATCATATCTACTAACCAACACAACCCATACCTGTTATGCCTACCATAGATACAATCGTAAATCATCTAGTATTTCAAACACTTTTCTCAATTTTCCAAAAATCAATTTATGTGTTTCCACTTACCACTTAAGCAACTACTTTAACTTTAACACCCAAATTTTGATGTTTTTCTTTTCTAAATTTGCCTTTATCTTCAAAAGATATAATCTCTGAAAGCATATTAAAATCAAGTATTACCTGTCTTGCTTTAGTTGTAGCACTGCCACACACTCCACATGTTTTCATCTAAAAATCTTTTAAGATTTTCTGTGGTATGTTAAGTAACTTTAAAACCTTGAAATTGTAATAATTTTTAGCATTTTCTTGATACTTTTTAGCAATATAAATATTTTCAAATTTTTAGGCTTTTTTGTAAATTATTTTTACTTTGGTTAGATTCTAGTTAGATGTTTTAGACATAACAGAATACTTACTATTTATAATATGGATTTAATGACTTATAATATGGAACGCCTGCTTTTGGAAATTCGTACTTTTCTCCTTTTTCTACATCATTAATAACTTTTGAAGCAGGTTCTAAATAATTATCTATATTGTCAGCAAAACTAATTATAGTTACTTCTAACATTTTTGTTTCTACAAAAATTCCCTCTTCTCTAAATTCTTTCATATGATTTCCTACCATATGTAGAACTTGATTTTTAAAGTATTCATCAATTTCATATTTACTAAGATAATTTGTACTCCTTTATATGAATGTCCTAATAGAAGTAAGTTCTTCCTTCTGTGGCTATTGCTATTTTTTTATCTTCTTTTCGCTCTATTATTACATATGAAGCAGGTCTTTTAGTATATTTTGCACCTTCTACTTTGTTTCCTATTCGTACCATATTTTTCTCCTATATTGTTTATTTTTCAATAAAGCATAATCGTTTTATTGTTTCTTCTCCTATAATTTCATTTGCTAATTCTATCAGTTCATGCCATAACAGTATTTGTCCTCTATGATGTGTATCTATTCCATATAAAACTTTTATATCATATTTTGTAGCAATGTTCCAAAATTCTTTACAAGGATAAAAAACATTTTTTAACTTTTCTTTTTGTGTTGCTAAAAATTCATTATTTAGTTTCCTATTTTTAAAATAAGTATTCGCAAATATATTATTTAAATTTATCTCTAATGGAATATTATACTTTTCAGCAGATTTACAAATCATATTTGCAATTTTATTTTCAATTTCTCCAAAATTTTTTCTATTCATCATATACATATCTGGATGAGCAATTATATCTGGAAGATTTAATTCCATAGATTTTTCAATATATTTTGCATATCTTATTAATTCCTCATCTGTATAATCATCTTTTCCAAAAATTTTCAATTCGTTATTATTATCATAAATAAAATGTTGCCCTAAAATTATTTTATTACATTCTTCTTTTAGCTCTCTTAAATTATCTTCATCTTTTGGTAAATATTCAATCTCATATCCCGTTTCTATTTCTATTTTACCTGCATATTTTTCTTTTAAATTTTTTATACTGTTTATATATTCATCTTTTTGATTATAGTTCATTCTGATATTAGGTCTTTTATCTATTTCGGATTTTTCTGGACAATGGTCTGTAAAGGCTATTTTTTCAAATCCCATTTTTATATATTCTTTTATATACTCCTCATCTTTCATATCTAAATCTGCATGACCACATCTATATGTATGTGAATGATAATTAAATTTTTGCATAAGTATTCCTCCAATTTATAATTAATATGGTTTAATGATTTGGCATTCAATATTTACAATTTCTCAAATTCTATCATATTTTTTATGCTTTTACAAGCAGAATAAAGCCCTATATTTTACTACTTTTTAATATAAAAAAATCCATAGGACGAATTTTTTCATCCTATGTTTTTTTATATCATCAAAATTTATATCACAATTTTTCTATCTTTTTTGTGATACAAAAATTTATATCACGAATTTTTTGATTTTTTCGTGATATAAATTATTTTAAAAATAAATCAATGTATTTTTCAAAAGCAAAAATTTGATTTCTATTATATCTTGTCGTTTCCTTAATTATTTGTTTTTCCAATAAACTATTTACTACTCCATTTATTGTTGTTAATTTAATTTCTGTTTTTTCTGCCATTTTATTTCTTGTCAATACTGGTTCATCATATAGCAAGTCTATAACTTTTTTTGCATTCTCTAGTTTTACTGGCAACTCCATGATGGTTTTATCCATTTCCATTGTAAGTTCAACAACTTTTCTAAATTTTTCTTTTGCTGTTTTTGATGTTTCTATAACTGCTTCTAGGAAAAATTAAATCCAACTTATCATATCATTATGTGTTCTTACTCTTGTAAACATATCATAATATATATCTTTATTTCTTTCTATATAATCAGAAATGTATAAGCAAGATTTATTAAGCCTTCCTTTACTTTGAATGTATAATGGAATAAGTAGTCTTCCAATTCTTCCATTACCATCTAAAAATGGATGAATCGACTCAAATTGATAATGTAAAATCGCAATTTTTATTAAATCTGGTGTGTCTATTTCTTCATTGTTTATAAATTTTTCAAAATCAGATAGACATTCTGCAATTTCTGTATGTGGTGGTGGAACATATACTGCTGTACTTGGCATAATTCCTCCAATCCAGTTCTGTGATGTTCTAAATTCTCCTGGTGTTTTGTGTTCCCCACGAACTCCTTGCATTAGTATTTTATGGATTTCTCTTATTAATCTAGTACATACTGGGAATCCTTCTTTTATTCTTTCAACTCCATAGTTCGTAGCTTTTACATAGTTTTGTACTTCTTCCCAGTCATCTCTTTTTTCTGGATTAATATCAGTTATTTGTTTTCTCTATGACTTGAATTTCCATTTAAATCTCCATTCCGCCTATAGATAAAACTTAATAATTTTATATCATTTTTTAGGTAAAAAGTAAATTGAAATTATAAAAGTTTGTAATCTTTTAATATTTTTCTTTTAATTTCTTGATATTCCGAATCTAGTATTAAGTTTTCTCTAAACAAATTATTTAAAAGTGATAATTCCATGCTACAATTTAGCATAGCATTATCTTCTAATTTCTTAGAGTTATCTACTTCTATTTCATAATCATGTAGCATGAAATTGCTCCTTTTCTTTAAATTTGAAAAAGAAAAAGAACAAAGAAACTAGATTTTTCTAATTTCTTTGCTCTTTCTTTTCATGCTATCATTATATTATCGTGTTCTTATAAAATCAATTCCCTTTTTATTCCCTTTTTATTCCCTCTTTTCTGTTCAATATTATGTAAATCTAATTAAAATACACTAAGTGTACTTATTATTTTATGCAACTTTTTCTGTATAGTTAATTACTGTAATTTCTGTAATTGCATTTCTTACTGAATTTACTAATTTTTCTAATTGTTTTGCAACTTCATTACTATATGATACTTCGCCACATTGTTTACATACTTGAGATGGCACATTTTTAATAATGATAATACAATTATCTAATTCAACCATAAATGTTGTATTTTTATCTTCTAAATCTCCTTTACACATAAAACAATTCATATTACTTTTTCTCCTTTCTCGTTTTCAAGTCATCTTCCCATTTTATATTATCTGGATAGTATGCAGTAATTATCCAAAGTTCTATTTCATTTAGACCACACACTATATGTAAAACTTCATTTTTTAAATTTATTCCATATATTAAACAACTTGGATATGGGTAATCTGTTTTATATTATCTATTTTTAATTTTTCCATAAGCACCTCTCTTTATTCTTATTATATTCTATCATATCTATACTAAAAATTCTACTTTTACAAAAATTTTTTATAAAATTTAGTACACTTAATGAACTTTTGCACTCTGATAAGCATTTTTTAGTGGTTCATTCGGTAAATTTTTACATCAAATCTGCTTAAAATTTTTGTTCTTTTATTAACTCTTGAAGCCTTGTCCTTCAATGTGTATAGGCAATGTATGAACACTCGCTTTCCTGCCCTCATTTTCAATGAGGTATTTTAGGTTTTAATAGTGCTTATGTCTACTTAATTAAATGTACTTATCCTTAAATCCTCTTAGTTGAAAAAGAATGTGCTTTTAAAATCAAGTCAAGGTTGTGCGATAGCACATTCATTTTAACCTTGACTTGATTTTATAAAGCACATTAGCATATCTATGTATAGGATTTAACTATGAATAATCTGTTCTTTACTCATATACAAATTATAATAATATCCATGTTTTTCAATAAGTTCTTCATGGTTTCCCATTTCCACAATTTTATTATCATCTATAAATATAATCAAATCTGCATTTTTTATTGTATTAAGTCTATGAGCAATTACAAAAGATATTTTATTATTTAACATCTCTTTTGTCGCTTTCATAATAGATTCTTCAAATTCTAAATCTAAATTTGATGTTACTTCATCTAATATTATTAAATCTGCATTTTTTAATATAGCTCTTGCAAAACTCAATAATTGTTTTTCTCCATATGATAGTAAATCTGTTTTAGAATTTATAATTGTATCATATCCATTTGGTAACTGGTTAATTTTATTATCCAATCCAATTTTTTTGCATAATTCTTTAATTTGTTCTTCTGTTATATCTTCTTTATTTCCAAATCGTATATTTTCCAATATAGTTTTATCGAATATTACTGGCTCTTGAAATACATAAGCTATATTATTTCTTAATTCCTCTAATTTATATTCTCTATAATCAGTTTCATTTATAAAAATACTACCATTACATATATCATAAAATCTAGGCAATAAATTTACTAATGATGTTTTCCCTGCTCCGCTTCTTCCTACTATTGCAATTTGCATTGGTTTATTTACTTTAAAACTGATTTTATCTAATATTGTGTTTACACCATCATAACTTAAACTTACATCTTTAAACTCTATTGTTTCTATATGATTTAATTTTTTTCCCCCTTCATTTTTCTCTTTTTTAATTTTTGATATCTTTAATACATTTAGAAAACAATTATATCTATTGTTTAATCCATGTACGTGCTCTAATAATGATTTCATATGTCTATTTATGTCATCTACATAATCAACCATAAGCAT
>CANAQC010000026.1 GCA_947363765.1 uncultured Clostridium sp.
TTCCTGTATATTCTCCACCGATTTCAATATATTTACGAATATATATAAATGGATTTATGGTAAATTCTTTTGCACTAAGAAGATATATGTTATTTTCGATATCTATTTGTTTGATTCGGACTTTTAAGTATTCACCTGGAGAGTAATAGTTTTTACAATTCAAAATATAGGTATGTTTCAATTCTTCAGCTTTAATAATAACTTCTTTTCCATAAAATTCTACTAATATGTGTTTTACCCCAACAGCCAGTATTCTTACTTTTGCTGTATCATTTGTTTTTAATTTTGGTAGTTCTAATTCGGACCTTAGAATCATAGCATCTTTTCTACTACCTATTGCTATATTGGAGATAGTATCGATTTCAATTATAATAAAGTCGATTTCAGCACCTAACATACCTCTAATTATTGATTTATTTATTTTAGATATTCCAAGATGTGTGCTAGGAATGAGCACCTTTATATCTTCATACCAAACTATTGCACAAGATATATTTTCGTTTTTTAGCTTATAATACTCATCTTCAATACCTCTAATTTGACCTGTTAGTATTCTTTTTTCTTCTTTACTTCTCATTAGTTCTTTTATCGTTAATTCACTCACTTTCTCACCCCCCATTAAAAAAGCACCTACCATTTAAGGTAAATGCTTAAATTTATTTAATTCATTATATCGATAACTTGTAATTTATTGTTATGTTATTCCATTATTTTATTATCTTTAATTTCATATACAATATCTGCTACATTTTGTACTAATCGTTTATCATGTGATATAAATATTATTGTACCTTTATATTGTTTCATAAGGCTTTCTAATGCTTCTATACTTGGTATATCTAAATAATTATTAGGTTCATCCATAATTAGTACATTATATCTTCCAAGCAGCATTTTACATAATAATATTTTTACAATTTCTCCACCACTTAATGTTTTCATTTTTCTAGTAATTACATTTTGGTTTAATCCTAACATTGCTATCATACTTCTTATTTCTGACACCTGATAATCTGATTCTTCTTTTAAAAACTCTAAAACATTTTTTTCTTTTTCAAACTTATATCCATTTTGTGCAAAATAACCAATTTGTACTTTGGGAGATATTTCTATTCCAGTTTCTTTATTTAAAATCATTTTTATTAATGTGGTTTTTCCAGTTCCATTTGCTCCAGTAATTGCTACTTTTTTGCCAAGTGGTATTTTAAATTTTGCATCTTCAAATATTATTTTATTACCAATTTTTTTATTTAGATTATCACTCATAATTGGAACAGGATTATATATCTCAAGCGAACCACTAATTCTAAAATGTATTTGCCTTTCTTTTATTGGTTTACTTATTTCTTCTAGCTCTTCTATTCTTTTTTCTACTGCTTTTGCTGATTTATGAAGTGCTTTTTCTTTACTCCCTGTTGATTTTTGATGTGCTAATCTTCCACCATTTTCTGTACTTTTTTGATTTTTACTTTTTCCAACTTTTTGTGCTTGCTTTTGTTTTTCAGTAATTATTTTTTCTAGCCTTTGCTTTTCATTTATATATTGTTCATATTTTTTTAAGTGGGTTTGCTTTTCTTGTTCTTTTTGTTCTATATAATCTGTATAATTCCCCCAATATTCTGTAATTTTGCCATTTTCAATTTCCCATATCTTATTTACAACTTCATCTAAAAAATATCTATCGTGGCTGATTACTACTACACTTCCAGAATAATATTTTAATGTTTTTGTTATATAATCAATACTGTCTTTATCTAAATTACAAGTAGGTTCATCTGCAAATATGCCATCACTATTTTCTGATAATGCTTTTGCTATTTTTAATTTTGTTTCTTCTCCTCCTGATAGATTATTACCTTCTACATTATGAACATTTAATTTACCTAATATAGATTTATCTTCTATGTTGGTTATATCTATTTGCTCTAATTGTGGAATATATGATATTTTTCCATAAGTTTTAATCTCTGCTGTTTTTAATTCTATTTGTCCTAATAAGACTTTTAATAATGTTGTTTTGCCACTACCATTTTTTCCTACTATTCCGATTTTATCATAGTTATATATTTCTAAATTATCAATATTTAAAATTTGTCTTCCATTATATTCTAAATCTATATTTTTTGCTTTTACTATTAAATCCATTTATTTACTCCTTTATTACATTTCGTATTTTTATACGAGTTACTGTAATAATGTTCTTATCACGAAATAACTCGTGATCTTACCATATTCTTGGTATCATATTTATCTCTCCTCTACAACTTACTAATTGATGTTACTATTATATAATAAAAGACCGACATTATCAACTAATTATTAGCCCTATATATTGTAATTTATTAGTTAGACAATATTTTCGCCCAAAATTATTTTAGGCATTGTCGTTAAACATCTATTCCAACGTTTATAAAATTTTTCTACACCAAGTTTAGACACCCTTGCATGTGCTTCTTCGCTTTCTAGCACCCAATATAAGACATATATAACCTTACCTACATTTCTTGTAAGTCGAATAGGTAGTTCACCTTTTTTTACTGCATTAAAATCTTTTTGTCGATGAGTACGTTTTATATAATGTACATCAATAACTCCATCTTGTTTCAAATAAAATTCTGCTACTTCCTTCATTAGTTCTTCAATTTCATCAAGTTTGTTTAGTTTCGCTTCATATATACATATTTCATTAAACATATTACACCTCTACAACTTACTATCTATCGAGATGATTATAGCATATATCTAAAAATTATTCCACCCTAGTTTCTCTTTCTTTTTCACAGGCTTTTCAATGATCTTTTCTTTTATTGGAGCAGCAGGAACATTTTTAGTCCATTTAGGGTTATATTGACTAATAGGACTATCTTTTAGTTTTACTGCTAGTGGATGCTCTTTATATATTACTTTATCTAATAATAGCGGTTTGTTTCCTCTAATATTTACGAGTAATTTGTTAGATGGTATGCGTAATATCTCATCTACATTTAATAGATTCCTTTGTAATGTTGATATGTTTTTTTGACCGTATTCTGCAATATCTCCTTCTAGGGAATTTGACTTCTTTATTGAAGTGGTTTCAACCGTTGATATACCTATTAAAGAGCAAAAATATTCCGCAGTTAATGCATCGGTAATTCCGCATACTAATTCTAGTGTCTGTATTCCCCATAATCTCATCTGATAATCCATTAGGATAACGATTTTGAAATTGTCCCAAATTTTGTAAAATAGGTATTAAAGCAATTCCACGACTTCTAACTGTTGATATTTTTTTGTTGAAGTCAGGTATTTGTCCGTATGTTTGCGAACTCATCTAAAAAACAATATACTTCATTTTCACATTTACCATCTTCTCTGGAATCTGCGTATCGTACTAATTTTATAAACAAAAATGTATAAAAAAGAGAAGCGATAAAGTCAAAAGAAGAGTCCATGTCGCTAGTTATCACATAATAAATACATGGCTTTTTTCCTGGTAATGTTAAATCAATGTCAGTTTCAGAGGTTAATTTTTGTAAATCCTCATTTTGAAACATTTGTAGTCTTGTACCTAATCCAGTAATTACACTAGCTTTTATGGTATCGCTACCACTTGCAAAGATATTATAACTCATTCTTGCAGGACTATTTGGTGGTAATCTCTTAAAAATATTATCAATCTCACTAATATCGCCATTTGCAATATGTTTATATACATTTGTTAGATTGTTTTTATCAGATATTGTTTCTAAAAAATAAAACTCAAATGCTTTCAAAAGGTTTTCCTCAGCTCTGGGCCAAAACTCATCACCACCGTTTATCATGTTTTTGCGTGTTAGAAATAATGACATCACTACTAGTTTGAACATCTGTTATATTTTCATTTTCTTGTAATGGATTCCACCTATCAGAATGTCGCATATTTTTTAGATTTAGGACTTTTACTGTGTAACCTATATTTCTAAAATAACTAGATGTAATTCTATAAATTTCACCCTTAGGATCAGTTACAATAATTGATTTTTTGTATTTTGAAAGTTCAAGTAAGTTGGTTAATAGAAATCCTATTGTTTTCATACTTCCAGAACTTCCGAACACACTAATATTTTTATTAAAAAAGCTGTTAAAAGGTAATTTTACTAGGTTTGTATTATATTTTCCAAGAATAATACCAGGTGCATTGTCTAATCCCAAGACTTTTGGTATCTCACTTTCAGACATCCAATTTGCAGTTCCATAAGTACCATCTTCCGTTTTGAAATTTATACCTTTATTTTCAGTTTGTTTTTTGAATAGTACAAGTAATATGTCTAATACAATTAAAATCGAAATAAAGGCAATTATGAAGCAAATAAGAGCATATAAACTATTACTTACTATAATATTTTTTCCAAAGCATTTACTTAATATCTCAAAATAGCTTTTGATATTGCAATCTATTAGTATATTTAAGATTAAACAAAAAAATAAAAATATGTAAAAACATACTTTTTTAATCATAAATATTGCGTTCTTTATCTATATATTCTTCCAAATTAACAATAATGTAATGTGCATTTGGAAGTTCTTTTTTTAATATATTTGCTAGTTCATTACTGCAAATAATATCAGCATTTTTATTCTTGTTTTCTCTTAAAAAATTCTTTATTCTAGTAATCTTTTCAGTATCTAAGAAATAAAAAATAGAAGCATATTTATTTTTGTAATCTGTATAATCACAAAAGTTATATTCACTTAAAAACATTGGCTTTTTATAAATATCTTCTATTAACTTCGATTTGTTTATACTATGTAAATACTTTAATTTATTCCTATTGATATCATTATCTACTAATACTAAAACTTGATTCATACCAAAGGAAAAGTCAGAAGTATTTATTCTGCTAATATCATCGATTAAGATAATAATATTTTGATATTTCTTTTCTTTTTGAATATCATAGACAACAGAATTTATATATCTTTTAGTATGCTTTTTTGTAATGTAATAAGTTAAATAGTCAATACCATTAACTTCTAATATTCCTATAAACCTTCTAGCAGTAATAGTAAACATTTCTTTATCTTTCAATGCAAAAGATGGTGTAAAGCTTATTGTATTACAAGTATGGTAAAAAGCTCCTAAATTGCTTAAATATAATAGTCTACTTAAATATTTTTTATTTCTATTTCTTGTAGTGTATTCAAAACTGAAAAGTTTAGCATATTCAATCCCAAGTTCATCTAAGACTAAGTTTAATTTAATCTTTTTTAGAAATTTTTTAGAAATCAAATTACTAACTCTATTTCTATAATATTTCTTAGATGTAAAGAAATATTTTGTATCTGTTATATTCAAATATTGAAACTTAGAAATAAATCTTATTAGTGCAATCTCTTCATCACCATTAGGAAAATAGTTCAAACGAATCACCTCCAAATCTAAACAAAAAAGTTTTACTTTTAATTGTTTTTTGGTAGGATATTCGATATCTTACGATATCGTCTCCCTACCTCCACTCACTAAAATAGGGAATGCAAGTTAAAAAACTCTTGATATGACTGCATTTCCTAAATTATATACCTATGGCATTTTGAAATTTCTAAAAATTAAAGAAATACCATACTTTTATGTACTGTATTTTTCTAAATCTGCATATATATTTTTCATATTAAATACATAAATTTCTGTGTGTGGAATTTCAGAAAATTCTCCTGTAACACCATAAGACATTTTAGTCATATTATCATCTTTGATTACATTTGATAGAATTAAAGCATCGGATATTGGTTTAATATATTTGTTGTCAACATCCCAACCTAGTATATTATCAAATATCTTAATATGGATGAAAACCTCATCATTATAGAATTGCTTTGCAAAAGGTTTTGTAACTTCAGCAATATTTAATAAAATTCGCTTATTGTTATGTGTTTTTATATTTTTATATGATGGCATAACCTCAGGAACATATATTTTTAATATATCATCTATAAGTTCAGCCTGATATTCGGTATCAATAGTTTTAATCTTTTCATATTCAAATTCAACATTTTTATTGTGTAATTTAATTTCAGCTAGTATATTATATCTTGATTTTTCTAGCGTTCGTAAATACTTTTCTATTTGTAAATCAGTTAAACTGCTATTTTGCATAATTGCTTTTGTACTTTGTTCTAAATCAAATAGTTCTTTTTTTAATTTTTCATTAACAATCATATGTAAAGTCCTTTCTTAAAAATATAATTTTGAAGGGCATATTTAAAAGAAAACACTTTTATTCTTCTGTTTCTATGAAATTATCATAAGCTGCAAAAATTGTTTCAGTTAGTTCATCTCTTACATTACTATTTAAAGGATGACATACATCTCTAAAAGATTTTTTATCATTATTCCTTAATAGTCTTGATGGCATAGAAATAAATCTACCAGTTTTCTCCGTTTCTAATAATGTAATTCCTCTAATAATAAAGCGATTGTCTAAAATGACATTTGCATAGGCCAATACAGGACCTCTCTTTTTTGCTCTAAAAATTTTAATATCTGTAATTTCCATAAAAAAATCCTCCTATAAATTTATTTTTGAAGGGCAATTTATAAAGGATTATTATATTATTCTATTTTATTTACCTGTTCTTGGAAGTACTGGCTCATGTTTTTCTTCTGGAACATGAACAATAGTAGTCCAATCACTATCTGCTTCAGCAGTTACGCCAAAGTAACCCCCAACAGTTTTTGTATGATTTGTAAAGGTTTGATTATCTTGTAAAGTGTTTAATGATTTACATGTCATTGTAGGGCTTACAAATTCTCTAAAACCTGTATCTACTTTTCCAAAATCGAAGCAAGTTTCTGTTATATACTCATCTTCTGTAAGTTCCAGTGTTGCAAAGTTTAAATCATAATTTTCTAGCGTACTTAGGTTTTCTCTAAATAAAATATAATCTTCTGATTTATTTGTTTTACAATATACATTGTAAGTCAAGTCTTGATTCCATATTCCTGTTGTCATTGTTTCTAGTCGAACGTAATCGGTTGGAATATAATCAAACCACTTAAAGTTTTCTAAATATACATTAGAATTATTTGCTACATTTGAAAATTTATAATCTACAAATTCACTAGGTTTAATTTCTGTTGTTCCTTCTTTATCGACATTTACTGTTATATCAGTAGGCTCATTTTCGATAGTTTTTTCAATAATTTTACCATTTGTTTTAATTTCAAACTCATATGTATTTTCATTTAGAAGATAGTAAGGTGATCCCGTTTCCAATTCTTTGCAGTAGTATTTTCCGATTACAAGGTCATCAGTTAAAGCAATTCCATTTTCATTTGTTGTAACTTGTTGTACTAAATTATTCTTTTCATCATAAATTCCAAAAACTGCACCTTGTATAGTTTTATTAGTATCTTTTTTATCAACTTTTTTTATTTCTAATTTACCCTTAATTTTTTCATTCTCAAAGGTAATATTGGTTATTTCATCTTGTGTTAATGTAAATTCTTTTACCTCATCAGATAAAACATAAGTGTCTTGTGTACTAACTTCTCTTAAATAGTATTTTTCCTCTACACATGGTAGTTTTGAACTTACTGCTTCACCGTTTTCATCTGTTGTAAGTGTTTCAACAACATTCATATCACTATCTAATATTTCAAAAGTAACATTAGAAATACGATATTCTTTATTATCAGTATCTACTTTAATAACTCTTACTTGACCTTTTAATCTTTCATTTTCAAAGGTAATACTTGTTATTTCATCAGGTGTAAGTACAATATTATTTATAGTATTTTCATTTAATTGGTATTTATAATTTGATTTTGTTTCTCTTGCAGAATAAGTATGTGTTACCTTTAGATTCTCTACTAATGCAATACCATTTTTATCTGTTGTAATATTTGCAATTACTTCATTTGTTGTTTCATCCATTATTTCAAAACTAACTCCAGCAATTCTATATTCGTTATTATCAACATCAACTTTAATAACTTGTAAAGAACTTGTTTTTGCATCATTTTCAATTATCAGATTATATTCTATATCAGAAGTGATATTTTCTATATCTTCATCCGTTTTTCCTTCAACAAAATTAACTTTAAAGAACTCATTTGTTAATATATAATAATCATTTGTAGCAACTTCTACAACATAATAAGTCTTATCTACTGTTAATAATGAACTTTTTGCAAAGCCATCTTCATTTGTTGTAATGCTTTCTACAAAATTAGCATTCTCATCATAAATATTAAAAGTAACCTCTGGAATTTTTATATTACTAAATTCGCTATCTTGTTTTTCTATTGTAATATATCCTCTTTTTGCTTCATTGGTTATTGTTACTTCTGTTGTTTCATCTGCTTTTATTTCTAAGTCTGTATTATCTGTATTTAGTTTATAGTAGATATTTGTAGCAGTTTCTTTTAGATAAAATTCACCAGTCCATAAATTATCTATTTCAATTTTACCTTCAAAATTTGTTGTATATGTACCAATCAACTGATTTTCAACATAAGGATTATCAACACTTTTTACATATAATTCAAAAGTAACTCCTTCAACAGGAATGGTATTGTCTAAAGAATCGACTTTATATACAACAAGGTTACCTTTCTTATGTTGATTTTTTAATTCTAATGTTTTTAATGTGTCTGATTGTATATCATTTATTTGGTCTTTTGTTAGTCCTTCTGTAAAATCAATAGTATGTATAGTGTCATCTAAAACATAATTCTGTAATGTTTCGCTTTCTACAACATAGTATTTTTTATCAATTCTTAATCTTGAACTTTCAGCAACACCATCAGCATTTGTTGTAATTGTTTCAATAAAATTATTATCTTCATCATATACATTAAATTTAATATTTTCAAGAGGTAGTTCATTAAAATCACTATCTGTTTTAATTACTTTTATAATACCTTTTTTCTTTTCGTTTTCAATGGTTACATTAGTATCACCAAATTCCTTAGACCATTTTATTTCTATTGGTTTATCATCTGGTAAGTAGTACCAACGATTTGTGGAGATTTCCTTTAGCATATAATTTCCAGTATTTATATCTTCAATGTAGATTTCTCCATTTGCATCGGTATAGTAAGTATTAACAAGTACTTTTATTTCACCATTACCGACTAGATATAATTCAAATCCTACATTTCCTAAGGCGATTGTTTTGTCATCTGCTGTTATTTTTTCTATATATAAATTACCTTTCTTATGCTCATTAGCAACTTTTAACTTATACACATAATTGTCAATTATACCATTTTCAGTTAGATTAACTTTGAACTCAGTATCATTGGTAATGTATTCAGGTCTTGTTTTTAATTCCTTTACTACATATTTTTCCATTAGTGATAGAGCAGAACTTTTTGCATAACCGTTAGAATCAGTTGTTAATTCTTCGATTTTATTTCCTTTCTCATCAAAAATACCAAACACAACATCAGCTACACCTAGTGTCTTGTTATGCTTTTCAAATGCATCCTTATCATATTTTGTAATTTCAATGAAACCTCTTTTTTGTTCATTTGTAATAGTGATTTCACTATCTCCACTTACAGCAGAATGCTTAACATTTAATACATTTTCAGTAGTATTTAATCTGTAATACTGATTTGTTTCTGTTTCCAAAATTTTATAAGTACCAATATTTATATTATCAAGTCTTGCAATTCCCTGTTTATTGGTTTTTATTGTCGCTACTAAGTTATTAGAATTATCATATACTTTGAAAGTAATATTTTCTAATTTAACAGTATGATTAGAAGCATCTACTTTATAGATGACTAAATTACCTTTTTTATGGTTATTAGGAACATTTAATTTGAAAGTATAACCATCTATAAGACCATTTTCAGCTAAATTAACCTCATATCTATTTTGATTTAATAGGTAGTTACTATCAGTTTCAAGTTCCTTTACATAGTAACTTTTATCCATAGGCAATTTATTAGATTTTGCATATCCATTACTATTGGTAACTAAAGTTTGAATAAGATTATTGGAAGTATCATATATACCAAATTTAACATCTGCTATCTTTTTTGATGAGTTTTCTGCATCATATTTATTTATTTCTATATAACCAGTTTTTTTATTGTTCTCTATAGTTATACTATTATCAGAACTATTTACTTGAACATCGTGAGGAGTAACATCAATAACATAATAGTCATTTGATATCTTTTCTACTACTTTGTATCTTCCAATAGTTAAATTATCCAGTCTAGCAACACCTTCGGCATTTGTGGTTATTGTTCCAACTAAATTATTATTAGAATCAAATACATCGAAAGTAGTATTATTTACTTTTATAGAGTGGTTTGTTGCATCTACTTTATTTATAATTAAGTTACCAGTGCTTAGCCAATTAACACTAATGTTTGTTGTCGTTCCTGGGTCAACTTCTACTCTTAGACCACCAGTTAAATCTTGGTCAGTACTTTTTTCAGTTCTATATACTATTGGTTGAAATTTATATTTACAATTACTTATATTATCAGAAGTCCAAGAACCATTAACAGTTAAAGGGGCTTTCAAATAAAATGTATCTCCGCCATAAACATTGACACTACCACTATTTTCGGTACCTTTAGTTTCATTTACAAGTGTAACACCATTTTGTAAATTTAAAGTTAAGCAATATTCAGAGCTTCCAGAGACAGTAGTGCTTTGAGTTCTTTGCATATTATTATCAATAGCATATGCGGTTAAAATTCGATTTGAGAAGTTTAAAACTATTTCAGGCATGTTCATAGAATTTACATAGTTAATAAAATCATTTGCAACATTGTGGTTTTTTCCGTTGTGAAAGTAGTCTAATGCAAGTGAAGTTATAACAATTCCCATATTTCTACTTGTAAAACCACTCCATTGTCTTGCACCACCCCAACCATAATACAAACACTTTGCTATATTAGTATCATTTAATATTTCAATGTTTACACCAGTTCCAGTACCAGGACTATTTTTATCATGATCCATACAAAATGCTTGTGTACCATTAACACTGAAATCACCAACAGTAGAGCCACCATATGATATTTTACCACCATATTGTACACTAGCATCTACTGCAAAAACTTCAGAAATATTAAAAATAACTGGTAAAGTAGAAGACAATAATATCACTATTGCTAATATTAGATTTATCATTTTTGTTATCTTTTTCATTAAAATTACCTCCTAATTTTCTATAAAAATACACCCAAAGATTTCTCTTTAGGTGTTTATTTTTACTTTTACTAATCTAACCAATCACTAGGAATTTCTACCCAGTCAGAATATTGTGAAGATCCCCCGTTTTTAATATCATATTCTTTATCTAAATTAACAGTAATTTCTTTTGTTTGTTTTTCAGAAGAACTCTTATCTGTTATAGTAGTAGTTTTATTACTTGAACTTTTAGATTTTGTAGTTTTTGTTTTATTTTCTTCCTGCTGTTTAGACTTTTCACTAGGAACAGTTAGATTATTGCTTTTTTCTTTTGTATCAATTATTTCATTTTGATTTAATTCTTCTTTTGTAGGCTCACTAATAATGTTCTCTTCTAGTTGCGATTCAATAATAGAATTTTGAATAACATTATTTTGTACTTCTTGTTCAAAAATATTATTGACTAGCATATTAGATTGTTTTTTATTACTTTCATTTCTAATATTAGTAGTATAGTAAATGCTAATTAAAACAGCTATTATAATAAATACTAAAATAGAAAAAAGTATAATTTTTTTCTTATTCATAAGACATCACCCTTTCTAAATTTGTTTAATATATAGAGTAACATCTTTTATATGATTTTGACAATGTTGAAGTAAAAAATAATTTTAGTTAAATTCTAATGCTTGTACGCAAAGTCTTTGATCTCGCTTACCTTTAACACACGTTATCAGTGTTAAAAAATTGTCATCAGTATTTTCAAGTAAAGACCAATCAGTTTCATCAATTTCAGTTATATTTGTTACATAGTACACTTTTGTTCCTAAAAAACTATGGTATGTAATCTTATCTCCAGTTTTTAAAGTATGTAGTTTGGCCCAAAACTTGTTAGTATTATGTGCTGCAAGGCAAACATTTCCATTTAAGTATTGTGAATTTTCAAAATGTCCTACACCTTTTGCAAGTGTATCAAGGGAAGTACCTTCGTACACTAAGCCTTCAAAACCGATATTTTCTATACTAATAACACCTAAGACAGTTTCACCATCTATTTGCAATAATAATTCATTTTGTCCGTTATCTAATCTATCTTGAACATTATCATCAGAATAGATTTCAGTTACTTTGTTAATAATAGCTTTATCATTAAAATACTTTGTTACAAAATATGTTGAGATAATTGCTATAATAATGAATATTAAAACAAATAAAGCGATGAATAATCTTTTTATATGCTTATTCAAAACCAACCCTCCTTTCCTAAAAGTAATAAAATAGAACTAGATTGTTTCTAGTTCTAAAATATTTTTTATATATTTTGAAATTTCAGAAAATGGATTTGGATTAGTAATTTTTTGTGTTACATCTTTTAAATCAAAAGGATCAAAAATAATGTCATAAATTCCAAGAAGTAGAGCATCCTTTAACTCTTTTACCTTATCATTTTCTAAAATTAAAATAACTCTTATATTTTTTTCTCTAACTTTAAGCATAAAGTCTTTGAAATTATATTTATTAGGTTGTATTGTAGCAATTAGTATGTTTGCTTGTTGTTCCTCTAATATATAATCAGGATAATAAACAATTCTACTATTTTCAATGCTTTTATTTAATTCTTTATCAAGTTGTTCGTTATCTGTAAAAATTAGTACCATTTTTTAATTACCTCCTTTTTCAAAATAGTCTTCAGGATTAGCAAAATTTCCATTTATACGTACTTCAAAATGTGCGTGAGGTCCAGTTGAATACCCTGTACTTCCGAACTTTTAATACTACTTGTCCTTGCTCTACTTTTTGATTTGTTTTAACAAGTATTTCAGAGCCATGTGCATATAGAGTTACAATTCCATTACCGATGGTCTATCATAACCATATTTCCATAAGAAGAACTATAAACTGCTTTTATAACTGTACCATCAGCCATAGCCACGAAATTTGCTCCGATTGGTGCACCGTACATCAGTACCACTATGTAATTTATAAGCACCGAGTAATAGGATGTGTTCTCATTCCAAAATGGGATGTTATTTTTGTATAGCCAGGTATTGGCCAAGTGAACATTCCAGTTGGAATTAATCCTTTACCATCTGTTATTATTGTATTATAAGAACTACAGCCTTGTAACCAAGAAGTATTTTCTTCGCCTTCATAGTAACCACTAGATGCTTCAATAATAATTTGTAAATCAGTTTCTAAATCATCATCTTGTATATGTAAGTTTTGTTTTAGATATTTTCTTAATCGTTCATACTTTTCACCAATTAGTTCTTCATTTCTAAACACTTTTTTTGTAGTTTTGGTATTACCTTTTTCAATTACTTTTTCCTCATAGTTATATTTATAATGACCGATAATTGTATTGCTTTCTACTAGTATGTAGGCTGTTTCTTCTTTTATAGTAGTGCTTTCTTTTCCATCTTTGTCTTTTGTTGTTGTTTCTGTTTTAATTGTAGTCTTTTCATAGATAAAAGTACTTACAAAATTACTAGAAATCTTATCTAGTAAAATTTCATTCATTTCTTCGCTATTAGTTATATTATGAAATACCATTATCGAATATAAATGTGACCACTGAATTTCTTTATCATTTTCTCTACTATCAATATCAAGTAAATAATTTGTGGATTCATTACATACATAATTGTTACAAGTGTTCAAATATTCTGCTTTTTCGATACATAGTGTTTTTAATATTTGCTCTGCTTCTGACATAGAGGAAGTATCATTCTGTACTTCTTGAATAAAGATAGCATCTATTATTGTGCAAACAGCAAAAAACAATAATCCAATAATTAAAATAAAAGGGAGAAAGGGTTTAATTACCTTAAATGCAATTTTTTTGATTTTTTTCTTTGCTTTGTCTTTTACTTTATTCTTTAGGCTCATGGTTATCACCTAATTTCTTTATTTCATTATTTGTATCAATTTTGTTTATATATTCAGTGCTATTGAACTTATTTTTTCTATTATTCTGTTTACTTCTATATGCATTATAAGAAGATTTATTAAAGTCTCCTTCGACCATTTTAGCACCTATATTAAGATATGCTTTTGTTGCATTAACACCAGTTTTTGCAACTGTTCCAATAACTGATTTTACAGTGTTATTATTTGATACTTTTTCATTAGTGGTTTTATTATTATTTGTAGTATTAGTAGAAGTATTTTTTTCCTTTGGTAAAACTTCTCTAATAGGATTTACATTTCCGTTATAGTCTTTTTCATCACTTAAATTCATACTAGGGTTAATGACTGATTTTGCTCTATTTACAAAACCTTTTAGACCACTAGAAGAATTACTATCGTTAGAAATTCCATTTTTGATATTTCCTGTTGAGGTATTAAATTGTTCCTTTATTGCTCCCATTCCAAAACCAAGCATTGCTCCCATTCCCATAACTCTATTTGTCATTTGCTCATTATCCACGCCTGCAATTCGTGAAGTTAAGTTTTGTAAACAATTTTGTAAAGCATCAGCAAGCGGTAAAATCATCATAGCCCATATAAGACTTACAGCCCAACCACCTCCGAGAAGGTAAGAAGGCAAGATAAATTAAAAATAAAAAGCAGTACACAAACTGCATAAATATATTCATTATAATTTGTCCAGCCCAAATACTTGCTGCGGTTACATTTTTATTTATAATCCATAAAGCCACAGCAACAGGGGTAAAGATTGTAAAAATAATAATAGTAAATTGTCTAACTATAAATTTTATATTTAATTTTACAAACAAGTAAATGAACATTGCTATTACTAATGCGGTTGTTATGGCGTTTCCTGTTTTTATACTGTTAAGCATACTATCACCAAGTGAACTTTCTAATGTACCACTATTTGCAGCAGTTACTAATAAGTGTACTAGACTGTTATTGATAAATAATAAAAATCGTATAAATAATGGTGCAAGTGCTATTGCAATACCACCAAAACACAGTCTCATTAGACTTTCCTTAGCTTCATTTTTCTTTGATGTATTCATTCCAGCATTCATAATTTTATAAGCAAGAATAAAAACAGCAATCAAAATTAAACTACCAGAAATAATAGCAAAAACATTATACCAAGTCATCGTTTTATTCCACAATTCATTAGTAAATGGAGAAAAGGAATCGTTTTCAGCATTATTGTTGAATATTAGAGTATCGTAATCTTTGAAACCGACATTTGCTTCTTTTCCTGTGGTAAAGTCAAATACCGTTTGAGCAATACCACCAATACATTCCGCTATTATTTTTTCAAAAAGCGAGCCATCTTCTTTTTTTATTTGTTCCTTAAATTTCACATCTTCAGCACAAAAGGAAACAGGAGAAAGCAATATAAAGATAGTGATGACTATAAAAAGACTTTTTAATAGTTTTTTCATTTTCTATCGCCTCCTTTTAAGTAAATACAAATTCTTTTTCATAATCTGTAATTACAAATTTTATTGCTGTTACACTGTTATTTAAGTTAATGATACATTCACCAGGACTAGCAGTTGTTAAGAAATCCTTTGTTCCTTCAGATAAATTAAAGAAATCAACGACACCATTAACACTACCAGGACTTTGCTTAAATAGATATCGTGTTGAACATATATTTATAATTGTTTTACCGTTCTTCAGAATTTAGAAATTCATCTATGAACTGACTACCAATAAATAATGGAACATTATATTTTCTTCCGCCTACGAGCAACATTTACTAAAAATTCAGCAGATTCTTGAAACTTTAAAAACAACCATGCTTCATCACAAACAATAATCTTCTTTTTATTCTTATTTTTAAGTACATACTTTTGCCATACCCACGTTAAAATAACAAAAGAAGCATATAACTTCGTGAACTCATCTTTTATTTCAGACATATCAAAATTGATAATCTCTGCATCCGATGTGATCCTACTTTCACAGTCAAAAATACCTAAGGAATTACCTTTAAGAAAAGGTACTAAAAGTTCAGCAAGTTCATTGCATTTATTTCTTTCCTTTAATTTTTTTTGAAAATCACTTAATGTAGGCATTTTTTTAGTGATTTTTCCAACTACATATTTTCCATTTTCGAGTTTTCCACCTTTTCTTTCAAAAAGTGAATTAACATCGCTTGTAATACCTCTTTCTGTGTATAATTGATTTACTACTACTTCAATTTCAGTAATTTCTGTTCCATTTAATGTTCGACCTTGATAATTTCTACATATTGTTGCTAGTAACGCTCGTATTTCTGCAACTTTATCTAAAACATTTAAGAATTGTTTATTTCCTCTAGTATCAGGCTCTAATTCAAATGGATTTATTCCAGAACTTTCACCGTTGATATATTTTTATTACTTTACCGTCCTAGCATTTTTGTTAAATTTGTGTATTCGCCTTCAACATCTATAAAAAAAGCACCACAACCGAGTAGTTATAATGTTTCTAGCTGTTAATGTTTTTAGAGCGACACTTTTTCCGCCACCACTTGTACCACAAATAAAGGTGTGTGGATTAGGAAGTGTAGGAGGACCGCAAAAGGTATCTACATATATTGGTGCATTAGTATAAATATTTCTACCAATAAAAATACCACGATTATGTGATAAATTAGGATTTGAGACTGGAATCAATGTAGCAATTCCACCTGCAACCATATTACGCTCATAATTGCTAATTGGTGCTTTACCAATGGGAAGTACTGTTTTTAATGCTTCCAACTGTCTAAATGTTAGAGTTCGTATCATTGCAGTTTTCTTATTTAGTTCACTTTCTAATATTTTTGTTTTTTCGTTTAATTCTTGCAATGTTTCAGCATTTAATGTAATAAATATTGTAGCGAAGAATAACTTGTCTTGATTAGTCTGTATTAACATTCTTAGTTCTTCTAAATCACCAATTTGTTTGTCTAATTCTGGAAGATGTAAAATGTTACCGTTGTCTTGAATATGTTGCATATTCAGACTGATGTTGTACTAATTTTCTTGTTAGTTGATTTATAACATTACCATTACTTGTAGGCTCTATTTTTACAGATATATTGATATTTCCAATATTAAAAAGGTCATCTAACCATCCAACCCATGTCTGTTCAGGGTAGACAGTCATTACAAATGAACGAGAATACTTATTGTAACCTAGACAGAGATAATCTTTTCGTTCTTGTAATGTATCTGGAAGTAATAAATCCATAATACCAGGTAAATTATTAAAAATATCGATATCATTTTGTTTTTGATTTTTGTTTTTTACCAACATATAAATTTCCTCCTTCCTTTAATTTGCTGATATTAAGAGCAGAATTTTTATTTAGTTCTCTATAAATTAAATTGTACAATTCATCTTCAGTTAATATTTCACATTCGATTTTTGCTCTTAGTAAATTTCCCTTAAAAGACAGTGCTTTCCTATTTAGTTCTTCTATAGCATTTTCATATAGTCCATCATAAGAGATTATGGCATAGTTTTTTACAACGGAAATTGTACGATTTTCCATTAAGTTTTTTAGATACTTAATTAAATAATTTTGATATTCCTGTATTTTCTGATTATTAGTTCTATTTTGTTGAATGAGTGATATTACCTTACTTGTATCAATAAATTCTGTTGTACTAAAAAATTGTGTTGGATAATCTATTGCAAGTGCAGTTTGTATTAGGACATTTTCTATGGAATCTTGTTCTTTAATAGATAGCATGTTATAGTCAATGTTTCCTAATCTAATAATAGTAGAATATCTGTTATCAATAGCAATGATATTATCTTTAATTTTTATTTTTAGAATATCTGCTAATTGTTTCTTGCTTTTCTTTTTACCTTTTTCTTTAACTTCTTTATTATCGTTTTGCTTCAAATTACTGTTGCTATTTTTTTTCTTATAATTCAAATAGATAGCAGTTCCAATAATAAAGACTACCGTTAATACTAGAAAAATACTCATTATTAACATTCACAACACCTCACATATACAAAGTCTTTATTGCGAATTAGGTATTTTACTGCATAAAAAAAGAACTTATCAAAGTTCTGCTCATTAACCTTAAAAAAAGTACAAAATAAAAAGAAAATAGATACTAATGTGATAAATAACAACCTGAAAGTCATAATTGTAGGTGTTGCTAGTATCGCTAAACTTGATGCTGATAACATTAAATATGTAACTTGTCTTAAACTTAAATATCCACCAAATATCTTTTCTTCTCGCTTAATATCATAAGGCACTTTGAATACTCTCATAATATCACCCCTAACTTCCTAATAGACTACCAGTATTATTAGTAGCAACATTTATGATTATTCCAGCAATAATAAGTGATGCACCAAGTACAACACCACCGCCACAAATCCAAGCAAGAGAACCTATAGATTCAGCACGTTTTTGAGGATTATTAGCATTTGCAATCATTTTTATTGCAGCAACTACGATACTTGCAAAAATAAGTACACCACCAAGTGGCATTGCTATACTTGTAATAACTCTTTTAATGTTATCTGTTGCTGTTTGTACCTCAGCAGTACCAATCCCAGTAGCCAAAGCTACATTGCTTTTTATAACAAATAAAGTAAGCATTGTTCCTAATGTAGATAATTTAGTAATTATCTGTTTTTTTCTTTTTGATAATTTCATGATTTATCATCTCCTATATGATTTATTTGAAGGGTGCTTGTAATAGGAAACACTATATTTATGTCATATTCTTAAAGCATACAATGATATATGGAAGAAGTATAAAAAATATATTTCCCAGTAATAAGCAAGGTGCTACTATTAAGAATTTTGACTTTATCTTTTGTGATTTTATCAAACATCCTAATGCAAGTAATAGTAAGGATAATATAAGTAATATTACAAGTACAACTGCTATTACCTTAAAACTTACAAAAAAGATGGAAGATACAAAGTTTTCAAAATTATCTATATAATCATTTAACATATGATCAGCTCCTTAGGTGCTATTATTCGTGTATTTGTTTATAATAGTTCTTTTGTAATAATTCAATAAGTCATCAGGATTATGCTCTATTGAGAGTAAATATAAATTTATTAAGGTTTCTCTATTTACTTTTAGAAGTAAAGCATTAAAATTACCATTATATAAATCATACAAAATATAAATTATATCTTTTATCATTTGTATTTTATCTTGTTGCATATGTATTAGTATTTTTTCGGTATAAAGTAATTCTAATTTTTCTAATGTTCCATAAAATTCACTTGAAATTTTGAAACTATTATTTATAATTAAAGTAAATAATTCATCTTCATCTATATTAAGATTTATATTATTCTCTTTGACATTTTCATCAATACCCTCTTGACTATTTTGTCGGTAGGGGTATTGACTTTTTTGTGGGGAGGGTACATCTACAATATAGATATATCTAGCGATGACTTCTTTGTTTTGATTTCTTTTTACTTCCATTTGAATAAAACCAAATTTCTGTAGATTAGAAAGCCATCTACTGACTGTTTCAATACTTACACCATATAAATCTGCAAAATATCTATTTTGAGCATAGCAATAACCATTTTTATTTGAAAGAGAGGTTATTTCACCATAAAGTAGTTTTTCATTTGCTTTTAACTGTTTACAATATCTAACCGTAGCCGGTATGATTGCATAATAATTAACTTTATTTTCTTCATTCACTTTTTACCTCCTCATTTATAGATATAGTTTCTTGTTCGAATTGTTTTCCAATAATACAAGCATATAAAAAGAAGCTTATACAAGCTCCTACAAACAAAAATAGAGTAAATAAAAACATTTTTTATTCTCCTATATATTATTTTAGTGGGGGAAGGAAAATTTTAGTGGGGGAAGATAGAATATGCTTAAAATCAGTATTTTTTGTTTTCCCCCAAAGTTCCCCCAGAGGTCATTTTTGATGCCCCCAAATTCCCCCAAAAGATAGTTTTATAATAAACTTTTTCAAATTATCTTAAACCATAATAAACTATATTAAATTTTACAATTTTTAAAAAAACATTGACATTTCAGTAGTTACACCATATAATTATTGAAAATAGAGAGAAAAATGTGTAGTTAAATTTTAAGGGGTATCCAACTACGAACTTGCAGATCGGGGGTTCGAATCCCTCCGGGTACACCATTGCTTAAATGCAGTTCTCAAGTGAGTCTTGAGAACTCTTTTCTTTTGTTGTATTAATTTTATATACTTTTATAGAATTTTTTGATATAATCTGTGTTAGACAAATAGTAATTTTTAGAGGTGGAGAATGAAAGAAAGAGAAAAAATAATTAGATTATGGTTTGATATGTGGTTACAACAAAAAGATTTAGGTATAGATGATATATTTGAAGAAAATGTAATTTATGTTGAGAGTTGGAGTCCAAAATATGAAAATCGAGATACAGTAAAACATTGGTTCAATGAGTGGAATACTAGAGGAAAAGTATTAAAATGGGATATTAAGCAATATTTTCATAAGGATAATCAAACTATTGTAGAATGGTATTTTAAAAACACTATGAATAATGGAAAAATAGAAGAATTTGATGGAATATCACTTATTAAATGGTCTAATAATAATAAAATAGAGTTTCTAAAAGAATTTGGTTGTAATATAAATAATTATAATCCATATAAAGATAATGATACACCAAAGTTTAGAAATGAAAATGTAAATTGGTTTTAAGTAATAGAAAAATTACATGTATACTGTTAGATGTAAATAAATGAGTTTACATCTAATTTTTTTG
>CANAQC010000027.1 GCA_947363765.1 uncultured Clostridium sp.
TGAAGCCATATCAAAATCAAGTATTACCTGTCTTATTTTAGTTGTAGCACTGCCACACATTCCACATGTGTTGTTTATCTCTGGTTGCAGTATTATTTGAATGTTGTTTATCACTCATAGCAGTAAATTTGTCTTTGCAATTTATCTCAGTTCCATTCTTACAAATAAACCTTATTGTATATGGATTTATTGTTCCATCTTCTAGTGTCTCTCCAATTACTACTTTATCAATTAAACATTCAAATACTTCTTTATCAAATTTTGGCATTATATCTATATTTTTAAATAAACTTTTAAACTTGTTTAATCTTAGTTTAATGCTTTCATTTCTATTTGTTTCTTTTAGTAGACTTTCTATTTTTTGCTCTATTTTAAGTAAGTCTACATTTAAGTTATCAAATTTTTCTGTATATTGTTCTTTATTGATTTTACCTTCTAAATTTAGTTCTAATAAATTATCAAGTTTTTTGTTTATTTTTTCTTTGTCTTTTTCTAGTTTTGTTACCATTGTTTCTGTAGTATTTTCTTTTAAGGTATTTTCTATTTTTTCTAAAAAGTTTTCTACTATTTTTCTATTATCATTACAGAGTATTCTATATCCTTGTACAAAACAATCTTCTAGTATTTCTTTTAGAATTGCTTTACAATGTGGGCATTCTTCTTTTCCATGCTTTGCTCTTTTTATGCATTGCCATACTGCTTTTGCACAATTTCTGTCTGCATTCCAGTTTCTTCTAGTTAATAGACTGCTACAAAAACCACAATATAACTTACTACTAAAAGGATATTTCTTACTATAGTTATCATTTCTTCTTCCTGTTTCTCTGTTGCCTGCTCTTTTTGTTCTTATTTCTTGTACTCTATCAAATAATTCTTTGCTAATAATTGGCTCATGATGTTCTTTTAAATAATGCTTGTCTACTTCTCCTAAATTGCTTAATCTTTTATGTGATATTGGATCTATTGTAAATGTTTTTCCTATTAGCACATCTCCAATATATTTCTCATTTTTTAGGATTCCTCTTATTGTTGATTCGCACCATTTTGTTCCGCCTTTTGGTGTTTTAATACTTTTAGCAGTTAATTCTTTTGCTATGGTACTTGAGCCTACTCCTTCTATATATCTTTCAAACATATATCTTACAATTTCTGCCTCTTCTTCATTGATTGTTATTTCTTTTGTTTCGAGATTATAGTTATAGCCATAACAACCATTATAGCCAATTAATTCTCCTCTATCCTTTTTCATCTTTAAGCCTAGTAGAACATGTGAAGATATGTTTTCGCTTTCTTGCTGTGCCATAGCACTTAATAAAGTCAAAACTAACTCTCCTTGCCCTGAGACTGTATTGATATTTTCTTCTTCAAATAGTATTGCAACATTTTTTTCTTTTAGCATTCTTACATATTTTAAAGTATCTAATGTGTTTCTAGCAAACCTTGATATAGATTTTGTTAGTATCATGTCAATTTTTCCTTCCATTGAATCTTGTATCATCTTCATAAAGTTTGTTCTTTTAAAATCTAATGTTCCAGATATTGCTTCATCTGCATATATTCCAGCAAATTGCCATTCTGATTTACTATTTATTTTTTCATCATAATACTTTAATTGTGATTGATAACTATTTAATTGTTCTTCGTTGTCTATACTTACCCTACAATATGCACATACTCTTAATCTTTCTTTGATTGTTGTACCTGTTACTCTGTTAATTCTTCCGTTTGTTTTCTCTATGACTTGAATTTCCATTTAAACCTCCATTCCGCCTAGAGATAAAACTTAATAATTTTATATCATTTTTTAAGTAAAAAGTAAATTGAAATTACAAAAGTTTGTAATCTTTTAGGATTTTTCTTTTAATTTCTTGATATTCCCCTTCTGTTATTAAGTTTTCTCTAAACAAATTATTTAAGAGTGATAATTCCATGCTACAATTTAGTATAGTATTATCTTTTAATTGTTTAGAGTTATCCATTTTTATTTCATAATCGTGTAGCATGAAATTGCTCCTTTTCTTTAAATTTGAAAAGAAAAAGAGCAGAGAAATTAGTTTTTAATCTAATCTCTTTGCTCTTTCTTTTCATGCTATCATTATATTATCGTATTTTTATAAAATCAATTCCCTTTTTGTTCCCTTTATTCTATAAAAATAGTCATAGGTAGCTGAAAATATCCAACTACCTACTCTGTCGCTCGAGCTAAAACTAAAGAATTATGCTAATAATCTTTGTCGAGGCAATACTAACCTCCTTTCAATCTTCTGCATAACTCTTCTTATAAACTGCTTTATAGCAGAATAATCAAAATTGCATATTTTTTTCGATAACTTATAAGAATTGAATTTTATTACAAAATCCATATTCTCATGATATTCTTCATCATACCATTGTGACTCCCAGTCTCTTACAAATCCAATTCTTAATCCATGAGGATTTATTTTCTGTCCCATGTCATTCCTCCATTTCCTCAAATTTAAGTATAATTGGTTCAAACTCGAGCAACCATTACCAATTTATACTATTAGTTATTATACTCTTTTTTGGTTGATTTATCAATACAATTTAGTACACTTAGTGTACTAGAAATTTATAATAGAAGTTCACTAAGTGTATTTGTAAATTTTATTTTATCTTCATATTCACTTAGTGAACTTACTTTACAAAAATTGAGTACACTCGGTGAACTTTTGCCTAAAATAAGTGAACTTTTTCAGATTTTTAGTTCACTATTTCTAATTTTAACGAAGAATAGCGGGGTTGAGGCAGTTCACTAAGTGAATTTCTACATCATATTTGCTTAAAATATTTGTTCTTTTATTAACTCTTGAAGGCTTGACCTTCAATGTGTATTGGCGATGTGTGAATACTCGCTTTCCTGCCCTCATTTTAATGAGGTGTTTTCTGTTTTAATAGTGCTTATGTCTACTTGATTAAATATACTTATCCTTAAATCCTCTTAATTGAAAAACAATGTGCTTATATAAAAATAAGTCAAGGTTGTGCAATAGCACATGCATTTTAACCTTGACTTTATTTTAAAAAGCACATTACAATTTTATGTATTAGAGGATGTTAAATATTTTCTATTTATTTTTTTTAATGTATATGCAAATGCTATATACACAAATGTAAAACCTACTATTAAAGATGCAATAATATTTAAATTAAATCCTATATTTGACACAAATATTAAAATCAAATATCCAAAACTTCTTGACACATTTATCATAATTTCAAACCAGAACATATAATTAGGTTCATCTTCTATATCAATATTTTGCTTACACATACATTTATAGTATACAACTGAATTTGAGGTCTCAAATATAGGATTACTTATCCCATTTATTATGTTATATAAAAGAACTAAAAAAAATCCAATATTTATACTTATTGTTCCTATATTTACAACATTGTTTATGTCGAAACTCAACATACCAAATGTAAGTAATATAACTACTATACTTTGTATGATTGACATTGGAATAAATATTTTTGATAATTTATCTCGCTTTATGAATTTATTAATGCTATATACAACTACTATAGAAATTACAGTTATAAAACTGCTAATGTTTCCTAACGATAATTCTGTTGAAACTATTAAAAATGTTATTATTGTAATTAATGTTGATAAAACTCCAAATGAACTTAATCCTCTAAGTAATGTTCTAATACTTAACAAATTCATTAGTCTTTCATTTCCATTCTTGTTTATTTTTACAAAGAACTTTCTCAAATTTATTTTTCCATGTTTCAAATCAAATCCTTTTATAAATAATGAAAAAATAAAACTTATAGCTATTAATGTTATCAATATAATAAATGCTATACTATATGAATTTTTACTTATACAATATCCTAATAAGACTGGTAGTATTATACTAATTGCATATTTTAGAATTTGATCTTTTGTAATATAATTTTGAAAGTTATCTTCAGTATTTACCCTTTTAATTAATATCTGTTCTGGATAATAATAAAATGCATTTCCTATGCTTGCAAATATAGCAAACTCAATTATATAATTTGAAATCTGTTCCCCAGCTATTAATAAAATTATACATTGCATCAAGTTCAGAAATATTCCTATTCTAAACATATACACCAAATTCATTTTTTGTAGTCTATTTACAATTAATAAACATATCAAATATGTTAGAAAGAATGTTATATAATACATCGAAACATCCACTATATTTCCTTGTGTTATCTTTAGAAAGTAAATACCCAAAAACACATCTTTAAATACACCTATTACTTTACCTGCTAAATCTGCTATCAAAAATTTTTTCCATACATTGATATTATCTACTTTTTTATTTTCCTGATATTTTTCTGTTTTTATCTCTATATCATTATTCATTCGCTTCTCCCTAATTTAAAAACTCATTTAATATCTCAATTTTGTTATTATCTGAATCTATTTTACAATTTATCCCTATTGGTATAACTGAGTTTACCATTTTGTGTCCAAAGTCATTACATTTTACTATTGGGAAATTATATTCCTTTGTATATTCTAATAATATGTCTTCCATTTGAGGATAATTATCTCCATTTTTTTGTAAATCATAGTTATAACCAACTACTATCCCTTTTACTTTATCAAAAATCCCATATTGTTTTAAATGTGCAAATCTTCTTTGACATTCATTTGGTGATGTTCTATAGCTTTCAATTAATAATATGTTGTCTTGTATATCTGGTAAATATTCTGTTCCTAAAAGATACATCATACTTCCTAAATTAGTTCCGATAATTCTTCCTTCTACATTTCCTTCTCTTATTATTTTTTTATTTCCAGTAATAAATTTTCCTATTTTTTTATTTACAAAAGCATTCTCAAACTCTTTATATTTTTCTTCTGCATCTTCCTCTCCAAAACATACAAATGTTGAACCATGAAATGTTACTAACCCAGTTTTATTATAAATCGTTTGTAGTAAAACCGTTACATCACTATATCCTGTTATAACTTTAGGATTTTGCCTTATTATATCATAATCTAATAAATCAATAAATGTATTACAATTTTGACCACCTTCTAAACATATAATAGCTTTTACCTCTTCATCTTTAAACATATTCATCATGTCTTCTGCTTTTTGTTCTCTAGTTCCTGCTGTACCATAATAATTTTCTAATACATATTTTCCTCTTTTTATTTTAAAGCCTTTACTTTCAAAAAGTTTTTCTGCTCTATAAAAATCTTCATATCTATTATATAATTCTAAACTGTTTGCTACTCCTACTACACCTATTGTATCTCCATAATTTAATTTATTTGCCAACATAACAAAACTCTCCTTCCTTTTTTGAAATTTTACCATAGTTTGACAAAAAAATAAAGCATATAACAAATTAAATTATTATATACTTTACCTTTTAAGTTTTATCTCCAAACATTCTTATTTTTCGTTGACAAATCGTTGACATTTTTAACCCTAAATTATACTACTCCACACACCATATCAACTTCTATCGTTACCTTGATTTTATGATTTTCTACTCTTTTAACCTTGTTTTTACCTTTTCTTTCAAAACTAATAAAATCCTCAAAAGCACTAAACTCAACTATTCTGTCTAGTTTTTTAGATATAGCACCGAGCAACATTCCACATGCGTCACAGGAAGTTTATATTCATGTCTACGCACTACCTTAAATCATACAATATTTGGTGCGGGTATTCATGTCTACGATACACACTACTATATATCTGAACATACTTTAATATGAATTTTATCTATAATATCTTTTCTCCTGTAACCGTTTTCCAATACATTAAATACTTCAAAAAATACCTTTGCATCCAATTCTGTTATTAATGTTTCATCCATATATGAAATTCTATTTTCTTTATCTATTGTATTTGTACCTATATTATCAGAATTTAATATAAATTTCAAGGCAAATGGATTTACACTTCCCTCTTTATTGTAATCGCCTACAATAATTTCTTTTATCATACATTTAAAAGAATTATCTTCAAACTCGTTAATTAAATCATTATTGTTATTAATGTTTTTTCTCATTGTTTGAACTCTTTCTTTTACTTTTTCTTCTGATTTTGATGTTGATATTGCTTTTTCTATCTTCTTATCACAGCTTTTTATTTCATCTTCAAATTCTTGTCTTTTCTTTGTGTATGTTTCATCATCTATAATTCCATTAAGATTCTTTTCTACTAATTTATCCATTTGTTTTTTGCAATTATCTTTTTTAGCCTTTAAATCTTCTATTGTAGAATTTACATTATACTTTGTTAATACTTTTTCTATTTTGTTAAAAAAGCTATCTACTACACTTTTATTGTTTCTTAATAATTCATTATGAACTGTAATAAAGCATTGCTGTAAAACTTGCTCTGGTATTCCTCTACTATTTGGACAATTTTCTTTTCCATGTTTAATTGAAGATACACAATTCCAAGCTACTTTTAAATTATCTTTTTGTCCCCATGTTTTTCTTGAGTATATTCTTCCACAAAAAGCACATTTAATTTTACCACTAAAAGCATATTTATTTTCTAATGTAGCTTGTCTTTCTCCTAGTTTTGCTCTTGACTTCATTATATCTTGTACCTTATTCCACATTTCTTCTGTTATTATTGCTTCATGATTATTAGTAGTATAATATTGGTCTACCTCTCCCATGTTAATCATTCTTTTGTGTGAAATTGGATCTACAGTAAATGTTAAACCTTGTATTACATCACCTTTATATTTTACATTTTTTAATATTTTCCTTACACTACTATCAGACCATTCTACATTTCCCAATTTTGTTTTTACGCCTAAATCTGTTAGTTCTTTTGATATAATTGTAGCTCCTGCTCCTTGTAAATATCTATTATAAATGTACCTTACTGTCTTTTTTCCTCTTCATTTATAGTTATAGAATGATTTTCTCTATCATAATCATACCCTAAACAACCATTAAATCCAATTAGTTCTCCTCTTTCCATTTTTGCTTTAAAACCTAATTTTACGTGATTAGATATATTTTCACTTTCTTGTTGTGCTACTGAACTTAGTATTGTTAATACAAATTCGCTAGACATTTCTAAAGTATTTATATTTTCTTCAACAAAATATACCGCTATATTTCTTTCTTTTAACATTCTAACATATTTTAAAGTATCTACTGTATTTCTTGCAAATCTTGATATTGACTTTGTAATTATCATATCAAATTTTCCAGCAAGTGCATCATTTATCATTCTCATAAAATCACTTCTTTTATAGTCTAATGTACCACTAATAGCTTCATCTGCATACATATCAACATATATCCAATCTGGATTTTCTTTTATTTTTGATTTAAAGAATAATAACTGTGATTCATAACTATTTTTTTGCTCTTCATCATCTGTACTTACTCTAGCATAAGCTGTTACTCTTAGTAATCTATTAACAACACCTCCATTCCTTCTATCAATTCTTCCATCGACTTTTTTTATTACTTTTACTTTAGCACCCATATGTTCAACCTCCATATAGTACTTGCTACATCATATATTTTATACTGTTTTTATCAATGAATCAATTTCAAAAAAAATTTTTATAATATCTTCTTTAAGTGTTCATATTCCTTAGCTTTAAGCAGTTTTTGCTTATATAAAAAATTCACTAAATACATCTCTGTACTTTTTATTAATACTTTGTTAATGTTTTCCTTCATTTTTTCATCTCCTCTTATATGACTGTAACAAGCATTTTAATGTTTATTCTGCAAAATAAATAAGTGAAAGAGCTTTAACTCCCTCACTTATTTGCTCACTAAAGTCAATCTTGTCCTCCCCTATTTTTTAAATTTTTTTATTTTTTTAAATTCAAAAATCCATAGGACGAATTTTTTTAATTTTTCGTCTTATGGATTTTTATAGGACGAATTTTTTTAATTTTTCGTCCTATAGATTTTTATAAGTCAATTTTTTTTGACTTTTTCGTCTTATAAATTTTATTTTAAAAATAAATCTATATAATTTTGAAAAGCAAATACTTGATTTCTACTATATCCTGTTGTTTCTACTATTATATTATTTTCTAATAAAACATTTACTGTATCTTTTAATGTTGATGGTTTTATATCAGTTATTTCCATTAGTTTTTTTCTATTTATTATTGGTTCATTATACAGAACTTCAATTACTTTCTTTGCATTTTCTGCTTTAACTGGTAAATCTATTATAGCTTTGTCCATATCCATTGTTAGTTCAACTACTTTTCTAAATTTTTCTTTTGCTGTTTTTGATGTTTCTATAACTGCTTCTAAGAAAAATTTAATCCAACTTATTATATCATTATGTGTTCTTACCCTTGTAAGCATATCATAGTATATATCTTTATTTCTTTCTATATAGTCAGAAATGTATAAGCAAGATTTATCTAGCATTCCTTTGCTTTGTATATATAATGGTATAAGTAATCTACCAATTCTACCATTACCATCTAGAAATGGATGTATTGATTCAAATTGATAATGTAAAATGGCAATTTTTATTAAATCTGGTGTGTCTATTTCTTCATTGTTTATAAATTTTTCAAAATCAGATAGGCATTGTGCAATTTCTGTATGTGGTGGTGGAACATATACTGCTGTGCTTGGCATACTGCCTCCAATCCAATTCTGTGATGTTCTAAATTCTCCTGGTGTTTTATATTCTCCTCTAACTCCTTGCATTAATATCTTATGTATTTCTCTTATTAATCTAGTACATACTGGAAAACCTTCTTTTATTCTTTCTACTCCATAATTTGTAGCTTTTACATAATTTTGCACTTCTTCCCAGTCATCTCTTTTCTCTGGATTAATATCTGTAACATCTAATAAATCTTCTTCTACAGTTGTTCTTGTTCCTTCTATTCTACTAGACTTATTAGCCTCAATTTTTACATGCATTTTAATATATAAATCTACATTTGGTATTAACAAAGAATATGCATTTAGTTCTCCAATTTGTCTATTTGCTTCAGCTAATAGTTTGTCCAATTTTGTGTCATCCCATCCCCAGTTATAATTTATTTTACTAGGAATAAATGCTTTGTAGTCATTCATTTTTATGTATTCGCCTGATTTGTATTCTTCTAATTTCATCTTGTAACACCTCTTTTCTTTATCTATAATTCGTTATTTACTTTTCTATTGAATCTTTTATTATTATTTGTTCTAAAAAATCATCGGTTATAATACTATTTAACCATTTTTTTCTTTCATCAATAGGTAATACTCTAGCTCCATATAAAACTGCTCGTCTATCTGATCTTCCTAAATTTTCAAACTCAGTTTTGTATTCTCTAATCCATGATATCTTATTATTCTTTACAGCAAATAATACATAATTTGCTGTTTCCTTAGATTCCTTTATAAATTTTATAACATTTGCATTATTATTAAATATAGTAGTATTAGCAAAATAGTAACTCCAACAATATTTAAAGTAAGGTATTTCTCTAAATTCAGAATTTAGTATAATTTGTTGTATCTTTTCGCAATATTTTTCATCTTCTTTATTTCTCGTAACACTTAATAAATATAATATTACATCTCGTATTATAGGCATACATATATCAAAATTATCTAAAACATCCCATAGCAAATTTCTTATTCTTAAATTTTTAGCTCTTCTTATTATATATTTTAATACAGAAATATCTTGATTTTCCTTTTTCAATTCTTCGACAAATACTTCTTTTAATACTTCTACTTTTATTTTTAGTTGCTCGTCTCTTTTTAATTCTTTAATATCAATAATTTCTTTTTCTGGCAATGTAATATCGATAAAATCATATGGGTTAGAATTATCATATAATTCTTCTATTTCTCTCATTTTTTCTTCATATATTTCTTCACTTAGTGCTTTAAGTTTTTCAAATATTTTCTCTTTTTCTATTTTATTAAAATCACTAATAAATCTATTTGTATATTCCTCTGATGTATATATTTTTGTTTTACTGTTATTTATTGACAATCTATGATTATTAAACAAATATCTTGTTAAATTATTAAGAGCATTTTGAAGTATATTTCTATCATTTGCAAATAGTAATATATCATCAACATATCTTGTATGTTCAATTCCCATATCTACAATAAATTCATCTATATCTATCATAATTGCCTCTCCTAAAATCGCACTAACTTGTGGACCTATTGGAATTCCTTTTGAAGTATTTGTATTAATATTCGATAGAAAATTCTCTAGTTGTTTGGCTAATTTACTATCTTTGGTACAAGTATCTATAATATTTTCAATTCTATGCAAATATATTTGATTGTAAAAATCAGATATATCAGTTTTTAAAACATATCTATTTCTTTTAGCTAAATTTATAGCTGCATCATTATAATTATTAAATGCCCCATTATCTTTATATAATTGTCCCTCTTTGTTTATATCAATTCTATATGAACATGCAATATTTTCATTTGCCCTATTAATTTCTATTTTTTCTGCAACAGCAAATGTCATTGCAACATATTGAATAGCATTAATTGGATCTAATCTTTGAACTATTCTATATCCCTCTTGAGGTTTCTTTACACAATACGTTTGAACACAATGTGGCTTTTCTTTTTGTATTTTTTCTTTTATTTCCTCCCAGTATTTAAATAAAATATCAAATTCAAAAGATCTAAAGAAAAAATCCGTTGCTCCATATTTCTTTATATGATTTTTAGCCAATTCTAGTTCTCTTTCCTTTATCATTTAATTACTCCATTCTATTATATATTTATAATTAAGATTATCACATTGTTATTTTTCAAATGTAACTACTTTAATGTTGCATAATCCTCTTAATCCCCATTTTCCACGAGTTCTTCCTAAACCTGATTTCTTAACTCCACCAAATGGATTATAAGGTGCAGAATATGCTAAATTATTGCAAGCAACCATTCCAGTTTTTAATTCTTTACTTATTTTTTCAAAATCTTCTTTATTTGTAGTAAATATATATCCACCTAAACCATAAATAGTATCATTTGCAAGTTCAATTGCTTCTTCTATTGTTTTAAAGCTAACAATAGGTAATATTGGTCCAAATACTTCCTCTTTCCATACTTGCATATCTTTTGTAATATTTGTTAAAATTGTTGGTTCAAAATAATTTTCTTTTTCTTCTGGTTGTTTTCCACCACAAACAATATTCGCACCTTTGTTTACTGCATCATTAAGTTGTTCTAATAAAGTATTCATTTGCTTTGCATTTACAAGAGGACCTATTGTTGTATTTCTATCAAGTGGTTCTCCTATAACTTGTGATTCAGCAATATTTTTAAGTTTTTCTACAACTTCATCAAATATACTTTCGTGAACAATTAACCTTTTTAATGCATGACATAATTGCCCACTATTTGAAAATTTCTTTTTAAATATACCTTCAATAACATTATCAATATCTGCATCTTCACATACAATTCCTGGTGCAGAACCTCCTAATTCCATAAGAATTGGAATCATTTTATTTGCTGCTACTTTATATAGATATTCTCCTGTTTTTGTATTTCCTGTAAAACAAATCATTTCAATATCTTGTTCTACTAAAAAACTTCCTATTTCTTTTCCTCCAAATACAAATTGCCATACTCCCTTTGGTAATCCTAAGTTATTCAATAGTTCTTCTAAAAATTTATAAAGAAGTGGTAAATTAGGATCTGGTTTACTAATTACAACATTACCAACAATTAGATTTTGAAAAGCTATTGCACAGCATAATGAAAACGGATAATTAAAAGGTGAAATTGCTACAATTATACCTTTTGGTTCATAAAAAATTTTTTGTATTTCTTTATCACTTTCAAATGTAATCTCTGGAGCAATACAATTCTTTGCATTTTCTAAATCCCATTTTATATTTTTTAATGTTGACTTTATTTCGTTTTCTGATTGAACAATTGGTTTGCCCATTTCTAATGATATTAAATTCGTAATTTTATCTGTATTTTCTTCAAATTTGTTATATATTTCTTTTAGCACTTCAATTCTTTTATCTATCTCCAAATTAGCCCATTTACTTTGCACAGATTTTGCCAAATTTACTTTTTCTATAACTTCTTCCTTTGTATTTTCTTCGATTTCTCCCAATATTTCATTATTGCTCGGGTTTATAGAAATTATTTTCATATCTTTACACCCCTTTTTACCTTTCTTTCCTAAACAACTTTCCTATTTATTGTTATTTCACTTACCTCAATCATTTTAGGTAATTTTAATATATGTATCATTAAGTCTGCAATGTCTGCTGGATTCATCCATTCTTCTGGATGTTCTATTTCTTTTCCTGTCCATTTTGTATGCATTCTAGTATTCATTCCACCTACATTAAATTGTATCACACGACAATTATATTTTTTTAATTCTAATTGTAAATTATAGCTTGTTCCACGAATTGCCCATTTTGAAGTTGTATATGCAATTTGGTCTGTATAACCTGCTTTTGTTCCAATAGTTGAACCTACATTTAAAATATCTGCTTGACTTTCTTTTATTAAAGTTATTAATTGTGTAACTAAATAAATAGGTGCTAGTACATTTACTTTCATTAAATCCTCTAATACATCATAAGTGACTTCTTCTAGTTTTTGTACTCCTGGTAAACCCGCACAATTTATTACTGCATCTATTTTCTTATATTTTTCCTTAATAATATTACAAGTAGCTTCTATTGATTTTTCATCAGTTAAATCTGTTTTAATAAAATCACATTCATAATTAGGTTTTGTTCTGCATAACGCAATTATATTTATATCTTTTTCTTTTAAACACTTTAAAGCAAATTCTTTTCCTAATCCATCACTTGCCCCTGTTAAAATAATATTTTTCATTGTATTTTCCTACTTTCTTATCATAAAATCTTTAATAATATCTCTAACATATTCCCATCTATTTTCCATAAATTGATTATGAGCAAATAATTCTTCTATTTCTTTATAAGTTGCCCATTTAACTTCACATACTTCCTCTTCTTGCATAGCAATATCTTTTAAATCAACATCTTGTTTTATCAAATATGTATCTAACCATACGGTTCCTGTTTTATATTGCTTTACTAACTTGATTTCTTTCATATTTAAGCTAATACCAAGTTCTTCTTTTGTTTCTCTTTCAATTGTTTCTAAACTCGTTTCTCCTTTTATAACGCTTCCACCTGTCATCGCCCATACACTTGGTGAATTTTTCTTTTGAGGAGAACGTTTTTGTATTAAAATTTTATTTTGTGAATTTATTATCCACACATCTGCACCTTGATGATAAAATCCCTCTGGCACTATTCCTTTATTCATTATTCTTCCTGTCTTATTTCCTTTTTCATCTAATATATCCCATACTTCTTCCATTACATACTTCTCCTAACTATTTTGACTAGTTAATTTTTATAATAAAAAACTATTCCTCTATCAATTTATGTTGTTCTGGATACCAAGCTGGTGTACAAGGCATAGCAATTGTACATTTTCCATCCCAATAATATACTTCACCTTTATCAATTAAAATTACATCGCCCTTATTAAATTCAATTACTTTATCTTTTTTATTTAATGTTCCTTTTCCTTCTATAACATAGATTAGTTCTTTGCATTCTTCATTTACACAATATCCCTTGTCTGGATATCTTCCATTTATAATTGCTGTAGAAAAATTAATATCTACATCATCTAATGGATATTCCAATCCTATACATCTATCACTATTTGAAAACTCCTGTGCTTGTTCTAGTTTTACTAACTTCATAATTTATATCCCTCCATGTATTCTTTACATATTTATATCATAATTTACCATATTTTCATAGCCTTTTATTAATATTTTATATTATTCAAATTATATCCGTTTCTATTTTACTCTACTTTTAATAATCCACACCCTGTTTTTATTTTTTTTCGCTTAGCTTGTGTATACCCCCTTATACTCCACACACTCTAATTCTTTGTTTTTCTTCATTTTTCAAGTTTTATTATAGTATTAAACTGTCCGTTTTAAACTTCTCAAATAAGGCACTAAACGGATACTTTAAATATATCCGTTTATCCTTATTTTTGTGTCCGTAATTGTTTCTTTTGCTATTATTTATATTATTATGCTAAGCTAAAAATTTAAAAGATAAAGTATCTCTACTCTATCTCTTGTGTAACAAGCACTTTCCTTATTTTTTTATTTATAATAGGTAGTGTGCATATTCATGTTTCCACATACCCTGTTATTTTTGTTTTTATGTCCACTTCGCTTTTTTTGCCATTTTTTTGTGTTTTTTTCGCCTTTTTTTATTTTTTCAAAATTCTTTCAATTCCTTTTATATCAACGATTATACAGTTTTCTTTAAATTTAGAACTGATACACACTCGACGTGGCTCACACATAGGCTGTAGATAGTTTTGGCTTACCTCGTATGATGTCTGTTGATTTTTGTCTTCTTTTTTGTCATCTTTGCATTTGATTTCATTTCCAGATTTTAGGATAAATATTATTACTCTTGGATTAGCTTTCCCTTTACTGTCCTTTTCTCCTATTATAACTTTTTCTATCATTAATTCAAAAACATCTTTATCAAATTCTGGCATGATTTTATTGTCTTTAAACAATGTTTTAAACTTGTTTAATCCTTGATTTAAACTCATTGAATCTTCTAATTCTATTTGTAAATGCTCTTGTTCTTTTTCTATGCTATTTATTTTGTTTTGTAGTTTTGCTTTCTTTTCTTGTAACGTTTCTAATGTTATTGCTCCATTTAAGTTTAAATCAATTAATTTGTCTATCTTTTCTTTAAAAATCTGCTTTTCTTCTTCTAGTCTCTTAATAGAACTTTCGTTACTTTCTTCTTGTATGATTTCTTCCATTTCGTTTAAGAATGTTTGGATTAATTGTTTATTGTTATTACATAGTAGCTTATAGCTTTCTGTAAAGGCTTCTTCTATAATGTTTTCTTTCATAGCTTTACAATGTGGGCAATTTTCTTTCCCATGTTTTACAAATTCCATACAATGCCATACTGTAATACTATTTTTTGTTCCAGAGTGCCATTTTCTTCTTGTTAATAAACTACCACAAAAGCCACAATATAATCTGCTACTAAACGGATATTTTCTGCTAAAGTTGCCTTTTCTTCTCCCAGAGCCTCGTACTCCTCCTCGCTTTTGCAAAATTTCTTGTGCTTGATTAAACATTCTTTCAGAGATAATTGGCTCATGATGTTCTTGTATGTAATATTGGTTTTCTTCTCCCATATTGACTACTCTTCTATGTGAGATTGGATCTGTTGTATATGTTTTTCCTTGTAAGACATCTCCTTTATATTTTTCGTTTTTCAAAATACCTCTTATGGTTGATTCGTGCCATTTCTTCTTTCCTGTTGGAGTTTTGTATTTCATATTTGTTAGTTCTTTTGCTATTGTTGTACAGCCTACTCCTTGGCAGTATCTTTCAAAGATATATCTTACTATTTCTGCTTCTTCGTAATTAATTGAGATTTCTTTTGTGTATTTATCATATACATATCCTAAACATCCATTATATCCAATTAGTTCTCCTCTTTTTTGTTTCATCTGTAATCCTAATTTTACATGAGAAGATATATTTTCGCTTTCTTGTTGTGCCATTGCACTTAATACTGTTAGCATTATTTCTCCAGATATTTCTAAAGTATTTATTCTTTCTTCTTCAAAGTAAATAGCAATTCCTTTTTCTTTTAACCCTCTTACATATTTTAAGGTATCAACTGTATTCCTTCCAAATCTTGATATTGATTTTGTAATTATCATATCAAATTTGTTATTTGTAGCATCTTGCATCATTTTCATAAAGCCATCTCTCTTATAGTCTAAAGTTCCTGTTATACCTTCATCTGCATAAATGCCAACATATTTCCACTCACTATTTGCTTTTATCTTTTCTTCATAATACTTTAATTGAGAATTATAACTGTTTATTTGTTCTTCTTTTTCTGTACTTACTCTTGCATAGGCACATACTCTTAAGTTTCCTTTTATTTCTTCTCCTGTTGTTCTATTAATTCGACCTTTTTTCTTCTCTATAACTTGTACTTTCAAATTTAACCTCTCTTTCTCAAGCTTAGAGAATCTTTATTTGCTTATTATACATCAAAAGTTAAATTTTTCAAATACCTATGTGAGTTAAATTGTATTCTTGCAAGATATTTTGTTTAAGTTCTAAATATCTCTTTTCTTTGATTAGTCCTGCATTGAATGTTTTGTTTAGTATTGCTATTTTAATACTGCAATTAAAAACATTTTCATTTAACTTGATGTTTTTCGTATTATTAAAATTGATTTCGTACAACATAAAAATTCTCCTCCTTGAATAATTTAAATTTCAAAAAAAGCAACAGAAAAAGCCAGTCGGCTAGCTTCGACTGACTTAAATATTTTACATTTTTGATAATACAATTATATTATGGTGTTCTATAAAGTTCAATTCCCATTTTTTTCCTTTTTTCTGTTAAAATTGATAAAGTCTTGATTTTTAGGTAAGTACACTAAGTGTACTTGTATAAAATTTTTTTAAATTTATTTTTATAATCCTTATTTGTGGGTTCACTTAGTGTACTTTTTACTATTTTTTTGAAATCTTTAGTTCACTTGGTGTACTTTATTTTAAATTTCAATCAAATTCAAGTACACTTGGTGAACTAATTGCTGTATTTTTATAAAATTTAGTACATTTAGTGAACTTTCACACTCTGATTGGCATTTTTTAGTGGTTCATTGGGTGAATTTCTACATCAAATCTGCTTAAAATTTTTGTTCTTTTATTAACTCTTGAAGGCTTGCCCTTCAATGTGTGTAGGCGATGTGTGAACACTCGCTTTCCTGCCTTTAGTATTCACTTTAGTTCACTCATTTTTTTGTAGTTATATATTTTGTGTTGTAAAAATTTATAGAACGATTTTTTTTATTTTTTCGTTCTATAAAATTTCATAGCACGGATTTTTCGATTTTTCCGTGCTATAATTTAAAGATGCTTAAAAGCCTTCTTTCGATAGAAGGCTTTATTTTTAACCGTCTCGAATTGAAGACGGTTATCCTTTATTTACTAACTATAAGTAATTCACTATATCTTCAAATGTATCATAGCCACTTTCACTATTGATATGTCCTCCATCTGGTATTAAAATCTGTTCTGTAGCAATTTTATCTGCAAAATCTTTTTCTACTTCATATTTTACATATGGATCATCGTCTGAATAAAAACAAATGATTTCATTTGCATATTGTTTCACATTTTCTAAATTATCAAAATACATTGATTTATTAACTGCATCATATTCTTCATTTATTCCTAGATAGTTATTGAATCCACATACAAAAATTAGTTTTTTCACTTTTACTTTATTTTCAGTTAGAAATTTTGATATAAATACTGGTGCAATGCTATGTCCTATAATTATAGTATTTTCATTTATTAATCCTAAATCCAAATAATTCTTTAGTAGTTTACTCCAATTTTCATAATTTTGATATCCTACTCCAATGGGAAAATCTGGCACATATACTTGTTTTCCTTCATCTTCTATAAAATCATGTAACCATCCTATCCAATTTGAATATGGGCTACTAAATGAGCCATGTATTATAAAATAATTTTCCATTTACTTTTCCTCCAACTCGTTTTTTAATATTCTGTTTATTAATTCAGTTAATTCTGGAATTTTATATATTCTGTGATAACCATCAAAATGATTATAATATTTTAAATATATACCAACTGAATTTGTATCTTCTATAAATCTTTTAAACATTTCTTCCTTTGGCTCATCTTCATCTGAATATAAGCAATATTTTATTTCTATATTTTCTTTTACAAAATTCAATTGTTCTTGTTTACAATATGCTTGTTCTTTAACTTTTACAATATAGTCATTTCTGTTGCTTGCAATATTATAAACAGCACCTGGAGCAACTGCTACATATGTTTTAGGTATATAATTCATTTCCTTACAAAATCTTATAAAATATGCATTACCTATTGAATGACCTATAACAATACTATTTTTATTTAAGGTTTTATTATCAAGATATTTTTTTAAAATTTCTTTAAATTTGTCATAACTTGAATCTGCTCTAATAGGAAACTTGGGTAGTACTACTTCTATGCCTTGTTTATTAAAACTCTCTTTAATATCTTGTCCCCAAATATTTATTGTATCTCCATTTAATGAATGTAACACAAATATATTTGATTTGTTTTGAGTATTTGAATTTGCTTTTTGTTTTAATGTTATTTCAAATTCATTAAATCCATTTTTCTTATAAAAGTTTATAGCATTTTTGTTTTTAGCAGATGCTGTTACTTTTACTTCTTCAATTCTATTTTGTAAACACTCTTCCTTAAATTTGTTTATCAATTTTGAACCTATACCATATTTTCTATATTTCTCTAATACAAACATATTATCAACTTCTGCTAATGATTTAGTTACATAGCTTCCTTGTATGTTTGTACTTCCTGCCAAATAACCTACAACATTATCTTTATCCAATGCAACATATACAATTTCATTATTTAACATATCTTTAAAATATTTTTCTCCATCTTTTTCAAAAGTCCAACCAACTTTTAAAGCAGGATCAAAATTATTATGTTCTAATTTAAATAGTTGATTGTTCAAATTTTGAATATCTTTCAAATATGTAATATCTGCTTTCTTTATTGATATTTCCATTTATTCTGTTTCTCCTCTCATCTTTAAAACCTCTAATGCTTTTTCTCTATGTAATTCTTTTATTATCTCAATTTCACTATTTCCATACTTTGCAAGTTCATCTATATTAGTAATCATTTCTGGACAATAATTATCATTACTATCTTGCAATGTTGCTGCATAAACTATTTTTGAAAATTCTTCATACAAAATTGCTCCCATACACATCATACAAGGTTCACAAGATACATACATTGTTGCACCCTTTAAATCTCCATATAAATTTTTATTTTTTGATGCACTTTCTATTGCTTCTAATTCTGCATGTGAATACATACTTGTTTCCATTAGAGTTTTATCATCACTTCTACCAATTATTTGTCCATCTTTTACTACAATTGCACCATAAGGATATTTAGCATTTTTACTTATCTCTATTGCAATATCAATATAATATTTGTCTTCTTCTTTATTTCTTATATATTCAAATAACTTTTTAAATTCCTCATCATGTAATAATAATCCTTCTGCTTTATTTTTTACCATTTTCTCTAATTCTTCATAATAGACATATTTTACTTCTGATACCTCTTCATCTTCAAAAATATAATCTTCAATCTTTTTGTTACATCTCAATAAGTACACATGACCAAATTCCATATTTTTAGGATTCTTTGTACTTTTTATTGTTGCAATATAATTTAAATCTTTTTCAGTTGCTTCAACTCCTAGTTCTTCTTTTAATTCTCTAATAGCACCTTCAGTTACACTTTCTCCTGCTCTGATATGTCCTGCTCCTGATATATCCCAACAATTAGGATGTGATTTCTTACTTGCACTTCTCTTCTGTAATAATAATTCATTTTTGTCATTTATAATCCAAACATGTCCAGTTCTATGAAAATTGCCATCTTCATGTGCTTGTTGTTTTTCCTTTATCTCTCCTATTGGATTATTATTTTCATCAAATATATCTATATATTCCATAATCATTTTCTCCTACTTTTTTAAAAGAATATATTTTCTTCCAAATCATCTGGGTGTTCTAGTTCTGTTTTTAAATCTTCCCAGAGAAATAAAGGATAAAAATATTCTACGTTTAATTCTTTACATTTTTCTTTAGTAAATTCATTATTACCATTGTAATAAAATGCTACATCTTCATATTCTGTAATATCTTTAAAATCTCTACTACCATATTCTTTTGTTAAACAAACATATAATATTTTAGCATTTGCATATCTATTTTTTATTTCATTTATACAGATCTCTACACTTGTTCCTGTACTGTGCATTGCTTCAACTACTAAAAATACTGGTTCTTTTTTATCTATTTGTATTGAATCAAATGGATTAAAAATCATCTCAATTTTATTGTCTCCATTTTTGTATGCTATATGTTTAACTTGCATAGGCAAAAATTTCACAATATTTAATTTATTAGAAATATATGTTGCTGGTACTGCACCACTTCTTAAAACAGGACATATATAATCTATTTTTATTTTATTATCTTGAATATATTTTCCTAAATGGTCGCATATTTTATCTATATATTGTAAAAATTCATTATGCTCTACTCTTTTATAATTTTTATACATTTTATATGCTCCTTATAAATCTTTATGTCTAATTTATATCACAAATTAACATTTTTTCATAGTGTTTTACCAATATTTGCAAAACATATTTATCCTTACATTTGCTTAAGTACCACGAAATCTCCAATAGAAATAAAGTCAAGAGCGAGTGATAACGAGTTTATTTACTCTTGATATTATTTTTATTGGAGGTTAAAATTACTTTGCAAATGTATAAGATAAAAAAATAGACATCAGCACATATCTACTGACACCTATTTAATAAAGATTCTCTATAACTCATTCTAATAAACTCTTTCTACTGTTTGAAATATCT
>CANAQC010000028.1 GCA_947363765.1 uncultured Clostridium sp.
ATTTTCATTCTATGAAAAAAATTCATTTTTTCTTTACTTTTATTATTATCTTGTGTCATCTTTTTCTCCTTTACCTTTTGTTTTTAGGCTTTTTGTATAATCATACCTTCTTTTGTATCTTTAAGAGTATACCCTTTTTTTATAATTTCATCTCTTAATTCATCTGATTTTTGCCAATTTTTATTCTCTCTTGCTAATTTTCTTTTTTCTACTAATTCTAAAACTTCTTTAGGAATCTCAGAATTAGTTTCTTCTTGTTTATCTATTTTAATCCCTAATACATTATCAAATTTTAATAATAACTCTGCTATTTTTCTTGATTTCTTCTCATGTTTTGCAGTTTCCCATACAATGCTCATAGCAAGTGGCATATTTAAATCATCATTTACTGCACTATGAAATTTATTTTCTAATTCATATATCTTTTCATTTGAAACTTCATCATTTCCTTCAAGGTGTTTTTTGTATGCTTCTTTTAATTTTATAAGTGATTTATTTGCAGATTCAATTGCTTCCCAAGTAAAATTAATCTTATTACGATAACTTGCTGAAAAACAAAACATCTTATAAGCAAGTGGTGAATAACCTTTATTTATAATATCACTTAATAAATATACATTTCCTAAACTTTTTGACATTTTTCCGCCATCTATTAATAAGTATTCTCCATGCATCCAAAACTTTGCTGGATTTTCTCCTGTTAGCCCTTTGCTTTGTGCTATTTCATTTTCATGATGTGTTGGTATTAAATCAATTCCACCTGTATGAATATCAAATTCATTTCCTAAATATTTTTTTCCCATACTAGAGCATTCAATATGCCATCCAGGATATGATAGTCCCCAAGGACTTTCCCATTTCATTATATGATTACTAGGCGCTTTTATCCATAGTGCAAAATCATATGGATTTTTCTTTTCTTTATCTATGCCTACTCTTGCACCTGCTTTTTGGTCTTCTAAATTAATTCCAGATAATACTCCATATTTATCTAATTTTGAAACATCAAAATATATTGCACTTGAAGTCTCATATGCATAACCATTTTGTATTAATCCTTCTACAAATTCTATCATCTCTTGAATATGCTCTGTTGCTTTACATATAATTTCTGGCATATCTATATTTAAATCTTGTAAATCTTGTAAAAATTTATTTGTATAAATTTCTGCTATTTGTAAAGGAGTTTTTCCTTCTTCTTTTGCAGATTTAATCATCTTATCTTCACCATCATCTGCATCTGAAACAAGGTGTCCAACATCTGTTATATTCATTGCATGCTTTAATGTATAACCATTATATTTTAATACTCTTCTTAAAACATCCATAAATATATATGTTCTCATGTTACCTATAGTTGCATCTTTATACACAGTAGGTCCACAAGAATATATACGAACCTCGTTTCCTTGTAATGGTTTAAAAATCTCTTTTTGTTTACTTAGTGTATTATATAATTTTAAATCCACAAATAATATCTCCTTTTCTATATTAAATTTAGATATAAAGAAGTAAGCTTTTTTCTTACCTCTTTATATTTTATTATCTATATTTTTTTAAACTAATTTTTAACTGTGTTCGTTGTATTTGTAATTGTATTGTTAACTGGTTTATCTGTTCCAGGGTTAGTATTTTTGTTTACAATTTTAACTGTCAGTGTTTTTGTTGCTACATTTTGTGATGTGTCTTCTACTGTATATGTAATAATATATGTACCTGTTTTTGATGTATCAATTTTATCTACTACTTTACCATCTTTTTTTATTTCTGTTTTTACATTTTTAGTTATGTCTCCATCTACATTGTCTTTAGCAGTTACCTCTGGAAGTGTAAATTTTGTATTTATTACTACTTCTATTACATCTTTTGTTATATTTTTTAGAGTAATTACTGGTTTTTCAGTATCTATTTTTTTAGTATGTTGGTCACAATTTTCTGTTGGTGCCATGTATTGGGCATCTGACGCTTGCTTCCAAGAAGTATCTGTATCACTATTTGGTCTTGTAATAAATACTTTTTCTTCTACATTAATACAAAATTCATTAGCAAGTTTTCCTGTGTCTTTACAAATTTTTAGTTTTACATGACAATCACAAGTCTTTGTTGGTGCTGTTCCTTTTACAAATATTTCTGAATAAGCTCTTGAACCTCTTTGATCTTGTGCACATAACTCATTTGCAAGTAATCCAGAGTCTTTACAAACAGTTGCAGTTACTAATCCACTTGGTTTTTCAAAAGTTTTAGAATCTAACCCTTTGTGAACATTTTTCATAACAGCTCCCCAAATTTTTGCTGCCACATTTCCAGTTATTTTACCAGTATAATGAATTGGTTCATCTGTTAGGTCATACCCAAAAACAGTTGCTGCTGTATAATATGGGGTAAATCCACAAAGCCATCTATCTGCATAGTCATTTGTAGAACCTGTTTTTGCTCCTACATCCATTCCAGAAATTCTAGCACTTCCTGCTGTTCCTCCTGCACCTTCTACTGGACCTTTTAATATTGTTTTTTCTATATATGCATTTTGTTCTGATAATACTCTTTCTTTTCTTTGTTTTGCTTGTAATATTACTTTTCCATTTTGGTCTACTACTTTTGTGTAAAAAGTAGGTTCTATATATTCTCCATCATTTGCAATCATTGCATATGCTCCTGCCATTTCTAATGGTGATAGCATATGTTTTGTTCCTCCTAAAACAAGAGATAATGCTTCATCTTGACCATCCATATTAAGTCCCATTTTTTTCATATATTCAATTGATTTTTTAGGTGTTAACTTTTGTAATAATTTTACTTCTGGTACATTAGATGAGATTGTAATCATTTCTCTAATATTTAATAGTCCTCTATAACCTGCATATGAGTTATGTGGTACATAACTTCCATATGATTTAGGTGTATCATCATAAACACTTGCTGCTGTAATAATACCTTCTTGTAATGATGGTGCAATTGTTGCAAGTGGTTTTATAGCAGAACCTGGTTGTGCTATGTTTCCTGATGTTGCTCTATTTAATCCAAATGATACATTTTTGGGACCTAATGATCCAGCACATCCTACAACATACCCTGTGTGATGATCAATAATTACCATAGCTGCTTGTGTTTGTTCATGTAATAGATTACCATCTTTATCTTTTTGTCTACCTTTAACAATATATGTATCTTTATTAAATTCTTCTTGTACCGCTTCTTGAATTCTTTTTATTTGTGTTGAGTAAATAGTATATCCGCCACCATATAAATTAGTTTTAGCTGCTTGATAATCTAATCCTTTGTTTTCTTCCATCATTTGTTCTATTACTTGAGTAATAAGAGATTCTGTATGCCAATCTAAGTTTGTTCCATCAGATATTGTTCCTTGTTTAAATTCTAACCCATTATTTACTTCTTCTTTTGCTTTATTATATTCTTCTTTTGTTATAGAACCTAATTGCTCCATTTTCCATAATACATCTGTTGTTCTATTATTAATTTTTTCTGTATTTGGATTTTCTCTAAATGGATTGTAAGTATTTGGTGCATTGTTTATTCCTGCAAGATATGCTGATTGAGCAATAGATAATTCAGATGGCTTTTTATCAAAATAATATTTAGCTGCAATTTGAACACCATGAACATTCTTTCCTCCACCACCTAAAGGAATTATATTTAAATATGATTCTAATATTTGGTCTTTTGACATTACTCTTTCTACTTGATAGGCTCTAACAATTTCTTTTACTTTTCTTGTCCAGTCTTTTTCATTTTCTTTTGTTGAATTTTTAATTAATTGTTGTGTTATAGTACTTCCACCATAATTAGATTTTCCACCACGTAATATATATTGAATAGTTGCTCCTAATGTTCTTTTTATATCTACACCACTATGTTTATAAAATCTTTCATCTTCAATTGCAACAAAAGCTTTTGGAAGATATGCTCCCATTTCTTCTAAAGAAATAATTTCTCTATTTTCATCTCCATTTAAAGTAGCAAGTAAATTTCCATCTGAGTCAACAATAGTAGAGTTTTGATTTTTTATTTCTAGTTTACTAATATCGAAACTATCACCAAATAATCCAAAAATTACTCCTGCAACAACACCTGCTACTATAATTACACATATTATAAGTATAGTAAGTATTACTTTTAATGCTAACATTAATTTTGGATGTTTTCCCTTCTGCTTTGTTTTCTTGTTTTTATTATTATCTTTTACTGTTTTTACTTTCTTTGTTTTCTCATTATTATTATTAGAAGACTTTTTTGTTTCTTTTTTATTACTCATATTAAAATCTTCCTCCTTTGTAACAAAAAATTCATATGACAATTATATTACATTATTAAAAAAAGATAAAGGGTTTTAATAAATTTTTAATTATTCATTGTTAATTTTTGGATTTTTTATACTTATATTACATCTTTTATGCTAGTTATACATATTGCTCCTTGTTTTATTAATTCATTTGTGCCTTCAGAATTTGGACTTGTAACATTTCCGTGGAATAACAAATACATCTTTTCCTTGTTCTAATGCAAAATCTACTGTATTTAATGTTCCACTTTTTTTACGTGCTTCTACAACAATAATACTATTGCTTAATCCACTAATAATACGATTCCTTGCTGGAAAATTTAGTTTGTTTGGTCTTGTACCAATAACATATTCTGAAACAATTAGTCCTTGTTTTTCTATTATATTATTATATAATTTTATATTCTCTTTTGGATAAATTTGATCTAAACCATTTCCTAAAACTGCAATAGTTTTTCCACCTGCTTTCATACATCCTATATGAGAATAACTATCTATTCCCTTTGCCATTCCACTAATAATATTTATTTTGTTTTTTGCTAATTCATAAGAAAATTTAATTGCAATTTCTTTTCCATACTGACTACACTGTCTACATCCAATCATTGCTATTATATTTTTATTATGTAATAAATCTTTATTTCCTTTATAATATAATATCACTGGTGCATCATAAATATGTCTTAATTTTTGAGGATATTCTAAATCTAATAAAGTTATCATGTTAATTTTATATTTTTTCATATAATTTATATACTGACTTAAATTTTTTCTATATTCTATATTTAAAATTTTATTTGCTATATTTTCTTTAATTCCTTTTATTTTTATTAATTCTTCTTTTTTTAAATTCCAAATTGCTTTAGGTGTTTTATAAATTTCTAATAATTGTTTTATCTTAATTGCTCCTAAACCTTCTATTCTAGATAGCCAAACCCAATATTCTTCTTCTATATTAATTACCTCCTTATATACAAAAAAAGAGAACGTATTAAAAATCGTTCACCGCTATTATACTATATGCCTCATTAAATTTCCACAACATGCTATTCTTTTTATAAAAAAAGCATATAACGTACTAGTATGCATTGTTTATTATAAGGTTTAGTAAATTTTTCTTTATATCTTCTTACCTTGATTAAGCTGTACCTATTATATTTTTTTGATGTCTTATTGCTTAATGGGTCGCTATTACTAATTCATTTAACATAATTTTCCATTTCCCTCCATTTTTTTACTTTTTTTACTTATGATGATATATATAATAAGTAGTATGCAAATATTGGTACTAAATTGGATGAGTGAATATACGTTTGAAATGGAGGAATTTATATGGAAAAAGGGAAAATGAAAAAATGGAGGAAACTAATAATTATTATCTTATTTATTATTCTAGCAATTTCTGTAATAATAGTAGGTAGAAAAATAGTAATAATTAAAGGTTTACAAAACAAAATTGATTCTTTTAATGATATTGATAATTATCATGCAACATCATATCAGTATTTTGAAAAAAATTTAACTATCTATGACACATATAAAAAAGCTGAAAAAAGTTTATGTATTACGAATTCTTTAAGTGAGAAATTTGATACTAGAATGATAATACACTATGTAGATGAAGATGTAAATCATGTTTATTTTCATTCAAATGAAAATAAGATAGCCATATTAGATGGAAATGGAGGAACATCTCCAATTCCAATAGTAAGTGCATTTGAAACAAATAACCTATTCAGTTTAATAAAGATGTCTATCTTTGCTTCTATTACAAATGAGGATTTTAATGGAAAAAGGTGCTATAAGGTAAACTTTAATACAGACGATAGACTAACATACTATATTGAAAAAGAAACTGGTTTAACACTTAGAGTTTTGGACAATTCTTCTCTTGTTAAAGATTTTTATTATGAATTTAATACTGTTGAAGACGATAATTTAAAAGAACCAAATTTATCTGAATATATAATTCAATAAAATAAATAAAGATAGCACACTTCATGCTATCTTTATTTCATTGTTATATTTCTATTTTAAATTTGAAAAGCTAGTTATTCTTCACTTTTTGCAGCTTTTACGACATTAGACATAAGCATTGCAACTGTCATTGGTCCTACTCCACCTGGTACTGGTGTTATATATGATGCTTTTTTTGAAACTTCTGAAAAATTAACATCTCCTACTAGTTTTCCATCTTCTTTACGATTAATTCCAACATCTATAACTGTTGCACCATTTTTTACCATATTAGATGTTACGAATTCTGGCTTTCCAATTGCTGCAATTAAAATATCTGCTTGTTTAGTTACTTCTTCTAAGTTTTTTGTCTTTGAATGACAAATTGTAACTGTTGCATTTTTATTTAATAAACATTGTATTAATGGCTTTCCTACAATATTACTTCTTCCAATAATAACTGCATGCATTCCTTCTATTGGAATATTATATGTTTCTAACATTTTTATGATGCCATATGGTGTACAAGAAATAAAGCAGTCTTGATTTAGGCTTAATTTTCCTACATTTACTGGATGAAATCCATCTACATCCTTTTTAGGATCGATTGTTCTAAATGCTTCATCAATATCTAGAGATTTTGGAATTGGACTTTGTAATAATATTCCATGTATGTTTGTATCTTTATTTAGTTTTTTAATTAATTCTAATAGTTCTTCCATTGTAGTATCTTCTTTTAATAAAAATTCCTCATATTCCACACCTACTTCATCACATGCTTTGGATTTATTTTTTACATATACTGCTGATGCTTTATCATTTCCAACCATTATAACAGCAAGTTTTGGAAAAATTCCTTTTTTGTTTAAGTTCTCTACTTCTTGTTTTAAATTAGTACGTATTTTTTTTGAGAGTTCTTTTCCATCTATTAGTTCCATTTTTATTTCTCCTCATATTTTTTCTTATTGTATCTAATATGATATATTTTTGCAATATATTTTATAAAATTTATTTACAAAATCTATGTTTTCCAATTGTAACAACATGTGGCCTTGACCAAATCCATTTATTTGTTGCAGTAGAAGGATTAAAATAATAAATTGAACCATATGATGGATCCCATCCATTTAATGCATCTTGTGCTGCTTTTTTTGCTGTACTATTAGGAGTTAAATTAATTTGACCATCATCTACTACATTAAATGCTCCTTTTTGATAAATAACACCTGCAATTGTATTTGGAAAATTTGAATTTCTAACACGATTTAATACTACTGATGCTACAGCAACTTGTCCTGTATATGGTTCTCCTCTTGCTTCACCATATACTAGTCTTGCAAGTAAATTTAAATCATTTGAATTTGATGAAGATGATGAGCCAGTATTAGTAGAATTAAAAATCCCCATTGCTTCTAATGTATTTTTACCTGCAATTCCATCTACTGCAAGTCCATTTTTCCTTTGAAAATATTTTACTGCTGATAAAGTTTGACTTCCATAAATACCATCTATATTTCCATTATAATATCCCCATCTTTTTAATTTTGTTTGTATTTGTGTAACTTCATTTCCTCTTGATCCATATTTTGATAAAGCTTGTACCATGTTGTTGCTAAATATATTGTATAATATAAATATTAATAAACTTATACTAATACTAATAATTGCAATTTTATTTTTGTATATTTTATTTACTATCTTTTTCAAAAAATTCACCCTCTTTTAGATTTCATACTTTTTTAGTATGTTTTCCAAAATTGGATGAATTTATACTAAATATTTATTTTTAAAAAATTCCTACTATATCTCCATTTTCATCAATGTCTATATTTTCTGAAGCTGGTACTTTTGGAAGTCCTGGCATAGTGAATATTTTTCCTGTAAGTACTACTATAAATTCCGCTCCTGTTTTTAATATAATTTCTTGTACATGTATTGTAAAAGGTTTATCACAAATTAAATTTTTTGGATCATCTGAAAAAGAATATTGTGTTTTTGCCATACAAATTGGTAAATTTTTATATCCAAGTTTTTCTATTTTTAATATTTCCTCTTCTGCTTTAGAAGAGTATTCTACTCCTTGTGCACCATATATATTTTTAGCAATTTTTTCAATTTTAGTTTTAATAGAATCTTCTAATTCATAAGCATATTGCATGTTTTTTTCTTTGTTAGTTAATTCTACTACTTTTTTTGCTAAATCTGCTGCACCTTTTCCTCCATATTCCCATGCTTCTACTAAGCTTAGTGTAATATTTTGTTCTTCTAATTTTTGTTTTAATAATAAAATTTCTTTTTCACTATCATCAATATATTTGTTTATTGCTACAATTACATTTAAACCAAATTTATTTTTAAGGTTGTCCACATGTTTTAATAAGTTATGAATACCTTTTTGCAAACCTTCTAAATTTTCTTTTCTTATTTGCTCTTTTTCTATTCCACCATGATATTTTAAAGCTTTCATAGTCGCTACAATAACTACTGCATCTGGTTTAATGTTTGATTTTCTGCATTTAATATCAATAAATTTTTCAGCGCCTAAATCTGCACCAAATCCTGCTTCTGTTACAACATAGTCTGAAAGTTTTAGTGCCATTTTTGTTGCCATTACGCTGTTACAACCATGTGCGATATTTGCAAATGGTCCTCCATGAATAAATGCTGGTGTATGTTCTAAAGTTTGTACTAAATTTGGTTTGATTGCATCTTTTAATAAGACTGCTAAACTCCCCTCTGCTTTTAAATCTCTTGCATAAATTGGTTTTTCCTCTTTATTATAGCCAATTATAATATTTCCAATTCTCTTTTTTAAATCTTCTATACTAGAACTTAAACATAGAATTGCCATAATTTCAGATGCAACTGTAATATCAAAACCATCTTGTCTTGGTACAACACCTTTTTCACCAGAAAGCCCACATTCAATTGTTCTTAATTGTCTGTCATTTAAATCTAGGCAACGTTTCCATACAATTTTTTCAAATCCTAGTTCATTACCAAAATATATATGATTATCTATTAAAGCAGACAATAAATTATTTGCTGAAGTAATTGCATGAATATCTCCTGTAAAGTGTAAATTTATATCTTCCATTGGTGCTACTTGTGCATGCCCTCCACCTGTTGCTCCTCCTTTTACACCAAATACTGGTCCTAGTGATGGTTCTCTTAATGCCAGCATTGCTTTTTTTCCAATATATGATAATCCATCTGCAAGTCCTATTGATATTGTTGTTTTTCCTTCTCCTAGTGGTGTTGGATTAATTGCTGTTACTAAAATTAATTTTCCATTCTCATTTTTACTAATTCTTTTTTCTAAATTTTCTGATAATTTTGCTTTATATTTTCCATAATTTTCTAACTCATCTTCTTTAATTCCAATTTTTTGCGCTATTTGTGTAATTGGCTGTAATGTTACATTTCTTGCAATTTCAATATCTCCCATTTTTATTATCTCCTTTTTATAAAATTAATCCTGCACTAATTCCAATAATTGCTCCTACAATAACTTGTATTGGCGTATGCCCTAAAACTTCTACTAATTTTTCTCCTACTTGTATACCACTTAATCCTGGTGTTTCAATTAATTTATTTAATAATTTTGCTTGTTTTCCAGCAGCTCTCCTAATACCTGCAGCATCATACATTACAACAAATGCGAAAATAACAGATATAGCAAAAACTGAACTTGTTACTCCTTCATATTTACCAATTAATGTAGCAAGTGAAGTAACAACTGCTGAATGTGAACTTGGCATCCCTCCTGCACCTAATATTCTTTTAAAATTAAACTTTTTAGTAGTTACTAAATCGTATATTACTTTAAATAATTGAATTCCAAACCACATTAAAAATGGTATATATAAGTATTTAAAATCTGTAATATTCATTTTTCTTCCCCTTTTTATCTTTCATTTTTAATCTTTTACAGTAAAGTCTTCTTCTGAAAATCCATCTTCTTTTTGGATTAGAATTGTAATTCGCTTTTCTGCATTTTCTAACATTTGGCTACACATTTTTGATAATTCCATGCCTTGTTCAAATTTAGAAACAGAAGCTTCTAAATTTAAGTCTCCTTTTTCTAATTCATTTGCAATTTGTTCTAATTGTTTCATTGTTTCTTCAAAATTAATTGTATTCTTATCTTCCACTTTAAATTCCTCCTTTTTATATTACTCTTGCTTTTACATTACCATCCACAAAACGAAGATTAATTTCATCTTCTTTTTTTATATCATTAACTGATTTTATCATTCCATCTTTTTGTTCTGCAATACAGTATCCTCTTGTTAAAGTTTTTAATGGGCTTAATGTGTCTAATTTTGATACTTGTTTTACCATTTCACTTTTACAGTCTTTATATTTATTTATTACACTATTTTGCATTTGTTTTATTATAATATCTAAATTTATATATATTTCATTTATTTTTTGCAATGGTTCTTTAAATACTCTTTTTGCCATACATTTTTCATATTGCAATTTCATTAATTCTACTTTTTTCTTTAATGCTTGTTTATATCTATTTTTATAATTTAAAAGTTTCATTTCTAATTCTGATATATCACTAACTGCAAGTTCTGCTGCAGCTGATGGTGTTGGTGCTCTTAAATCTGATACAAAATCTGAAATTGTAAAATCTGTTTCATGTCCTATAGCAGAAATAATTGGAATTTTGGATTCAAAAATAGCTCTTGCAACTATTTCTTCATTAAATGGCCATAAATCTTCTAATGAGCCTCCTCCTCTTGCTAATATTAATACATCTGCTAATTTGTTTTTATTCATATGTAAAATTGCATCTGCAATTTTTATTGCCGCGCCTTCTCCTTGTACAGGAACTGGAAATAATCTAATATATACATTTGGATTTCGTCTTGAACTAACATTTATAATATCTCTAATAACAGAACCTGTTTGAGAAGTTAATACTCCTACTACTTTAGGCATAAAAGGAATTCTTTGTTTATATTTTATATCAAATAAGCCTTCTTTTTCTAGTCTTTGTTTTAATTCTTCATATGATTTGTATAAGTCTCCCATTCCTTCTTCTTGCATTGCTTTACAATAAATTTGGTATACACCATCTCTTTCAAAAACAGATACTGTACCATATACCATTACTTTCATTCCATCTTTAGGCATAAATTTTAAATTTTGTGTAAATGATTTAAACATTATACATTTTATTAATGAATTATCATCTTTTAGGGTAAAATATAAATGACCTGTATAATGGTTTTTAAAGTTTGATATTTCGCCTTTTACTAAAACATTATTTAAATATTCATCATTTGATACTTTATCTTTTATATATTTATTTAAGTCAGTTACTGTAATTGGTTCATATTTCATAAATTTTCTCCTATTCTTTTGAATTTTTAAAAAAAATATGAGAGATATTAGAATTTGTATCACTTTTACTATCTCTCATTATTATTTTTTTATTCACTAATATGAGTTTTTACTATACTTGCCAGAATACCATTAATAAAAGAAGGTGATGTATCTTCTCCGTATTTTTTTGCAAGTTCAATTACTTCATTAATCGCTACTTTATATGGTATTTGTTTATAAAGCATTTCATATATTGCTAATTTTAATAAAGAAAGATCTATTTTAGATACTCGTTGTAATTGCCAATCTGCTTTTAAATTATCTGATATTGTTTTTTTTATTTCTTCATTATACTTATAAATACCTTGTATAGTATCTTGTACATATTCTTTTGTTTTTTCTTCTGTTATATCATTATTTTCTAAATATATAGTAATAATTTCTGTTTTAGTTTCATGTTGTATTTCCATGCTATATAATAATTTAAAAGCTTCCTCCCTTGCCTTAGACCTATTCATACCTTTGTTTTCCCCTTTTATTATTAGTTTTTTATTTAAAATATTATATTCTATCTATAAAGTTTTTTAATTTTTCCTTTACTTCATATTTATTTCTTTGTACATAATTTCCAACAAATATACCAATTACAATTAATATTATTCCAATTATTAACTCATATAAGTGTGTAAACAAAATAACTAATGCAATAATTCCTCCAATAATTGCTCCTGCATATTCATTTAAAAATTTTTTAAATCCATCCATATCTTTTTACCTCCTATTGGTTTATTTCTTCTTGTTTGTTAGGAGTAATATTTCTTATTTTAATATTAACTTCTTTTATTTCTATATCCATTGATTGCTTTATAATTTCTTTAATTCTTGTTTGTAATTTTTCAGATAATTCTTTAATAATTGCATCTTGTGTAACATATAATGTAACATCAATTGCAATAGTATTATCTTTTGTTAAAATAACTTTTGATGTAACATCTTTTGTATCTTCGAAATTTTGTACTACACTACTTACTAAATTTTGTATTGTATCTTTTGATATTAGTAGTTTTCCATTTTCATTTTGAATTAAAATTCCACTTTCTGCTTTTTTATCTTTTTTTTCATCTGTTGTAAAAAATATTCCTTTTATTGCAAGTAAGATAAGAATTACTAATATTCCAAGTGCAATTTTACTTACTGTATCATTAGCAATTAAATTATTTATGAAAAGTGCCATTATATCTACTTTAATCCATCCAAATATTGCAAAACATAATAAACTAGATAATATTAATATTATACTTGAAAATAGTACTAATGCTATTTTATCTAATAATTTCATTTCTTAGTTCCTCCAATTATTTTATTATTCTTTATTTTCCTCTTCTTCTTCATTTACTGATACTTCTGTACTTACTCCTTGTACATGAACATTTACTTCTAATACCTTTAGTCCTGTCATTGCTTCTACTGCTTTTTTTACTCTATTTTGAATTTCAAATGCAATGTCTGGTATTCTAGTTCCATATTCTACAATAATATTAACATCTATTTTTGTTTCTTTTTCGCCAACATCTACTTTTATTCCTTTTGATAAATTTTTCTTTCCACTAAGTACTTCACTAATTCCTCCTGCAAATCCTCCTGCCATTCCTGCAACACCATTTACTTCTGATACTGCAACTCCTGCAATAACTGCCACAACATCATCTGATATTTTTATACCATTATTATCTCCATTTTCTAATAAAATTTCCTCTTTAACATTCTCTTCATTTTCCATAATATTTTCCTCCTTATAATAAAAAATTGATATACTTAAGTTTTTGTTACCTTAGTATATCAATTTTTATAAAAATTTACAATATCTTTAAGAAAGTTTTCATTATTTTTGTTATAATTTAGACTATAGTTTATTTTTCAGTATTTATACTTTAAATATTAACTATTTTAATTGGTTCATTACTTCTTGTGCAAAATTTTCTTCTTTTTTCTCTATTCCTTCTCCTTTTTCAAATCTTGCAAATCTTACTACTTTTGCTCCTTTTGATTCTAAAAGTTTAGAAATTTTCATATCTGAGTCTTTTACAAATTCTTGCTCTACTAAACAAATCTCTGAGTAGAATTTTCCTATTCTTCCTTGTACCATTTTTTCTGCAATTTCTGCTGGTTTTCCTTCATTCATTGCTTGAACTTTTAATATTTCCATTTCTTTTTCTACACGTTCTTCTGGAACTGATTGTTTATCTAAATATTCTGGTTTTGCAGCAGCAATTTGCATACAAATATCTTTTGCAAGTTCAGGATATCCATTTTCTAATTCTACTAATACACCTATTTTTCCGTCTCCATGTATATATTTTTCAACTAATCCATTTGATTGGAATCTTTCAAATCTTCTAATTGTTAATTTTTCTCCAATTGTTGCTATCTTTTCAGTTAATACTTCTTCTACTGTTTTTGTCTCATTTTTAATTGATTTTTGTTTTAATAATTCTTCTACACTTGTAGGTGCTTTTAATGCTATTTGTTCTGCAATATCTGTTGCAAAGTTTCTAAATTCCTCATTTTTACCAACAAAATCTGTTTCTGAATTAATTTCAACAACACTTCCTATTTTTGCATCTTCTGTAACATATGCTGTAACAATTCCTTCTGCTGCAATTCTGTCTGATTTTTTAGCAGCTTTTGTAATTCCTCTTTCACGTAATAATTCAATTGCTTTTTCCATGTCACCATTAGTTTCTGTTAATACCTTTTTGCACTCCATCATTCCTGCACCTGTTTTTTCTCTTAAATCTTTTACCATTGTAGCATTAACCATTTTTATTCCTCCTTTAGTTTTATTTGGGTAAACATTTTTTCTTTACCTTATTTATTTTTTAAAATAGGCAGACTTTTAAAAAAGGTCTGCCCCCTAAATTACTCTTCAACAGATTGTGTTTGTTCTTGTTCAGCAATTTCTTCTATACTTGTTGGTGTTTCATTTTCTATTACTTCTTCTGTAATTGGTTCAAAACTCTCTCCTTGTTTTCCTTCAATAACTGCATTTGCCATTACACTTGTAATTAATTTTACAGCTCTAATAGCATCATCATTTCCAGGAATTACATAATCAACATCTTCTGGATTACAGTTTGTATCTATTAAACCAACTATTGGTATGTTTAATTTTCTAGCTTCTAAAATAGCAATTCTTTCTTTTTTAGGATCTACTACAAACATAACTTCAGGAATTCTTTTCATTTCCTTAATTCCACCTAAATTTTTTTCTAGTTTATCCATTTCCTTTTTTAATAGAATTACTTCTTTTTTTGGTAATATTTCAAAAGTACCATCTTGTGCCATTTCTTCTAAATCTTTTAATCTTTGAATTCTTTTTTGAATAGTATCAAAGTTTGTAAGCATTCCTCCTAACCATCTTTGGTCAATGTAGTACATTCCACAAGCTAATGCTGCTTCTTTTACACATTCTTGTGCTTGTTTTTTTGTTCCTACAAAAAGTATTTCCTTTCCTTCTTCTGATTGTTCTTTGATGAATGCATATGCTTCATCAATTTTCTTTGATGTTTTTTGTAAATCAATAATGTGAATTCCATTTCTAGCCTGAAAAATATATTCTGCCATTCTTGGATCCCATCTTCTTGTTTGATGTCCAAAATGAACACCTGCTTCTAGTAATTGTTTCATTGCAACTACTGCCATTTTTTATTCCTCCTTTAGTTTTACTTCCATAAAGTATTATTATTTGCACACACACCAATATATGGCACTAAAAGCAAACTAACTTTATGTGTATATTTTTAACTTTGCTATTATATCAAAAAAGTATTGCTATTGCAATACTTTTTTGAAAATTTTTATATACTGTTGTTACAATTTAGAATTTAATTTATTTCTAACTAGTTTCGCTTGTATATAGTGATTTTTTGAATGGATTTTATAATATATAGGCTTTTAATAGTAATATATTTTTTTATACTATAACTTATTATATACTTAATTTTTCCTTAGTTAAAACCCATATATCTTGTGTTTCTCTATCTTTTTCCCAATAAGCTCCACCTGCTAACTCATATTGATTAATTAGATTTAATTTTTCCTTAATAGAATTTATATCTTCTACCCACATTTGGCATAAATAACTTCCATTTGTATATTGTACATAATATTGTTTTGTAAGATCATCCCAAGTTTTAGTTACATCTCTTGGTAAAGTTTCTTCTATTTTATTCATATTTATAACTGAACTTGTTATTTTTCCATCTTTATCTGTTTTCCATAACCTTGTATATAATGGCATTCCTAAAATTATTTTTTCTTTTGCAACTGCTTCTTGTCCTAAAAACTTTTTAATGTTTGTTTCTACCCAATCATATCCTGCAACACTACCTGTTTTAGTACTAGATACTCCGTGTTGGTCATATGCCATAAACATTAAATAATCAGCTGCTTTTGCTAAATCATCTCTATCAAAACATAATGACCAATTTTCACTTCCATCTGGAGCTGTTACATCAACACTTGTTACCATTCCATATTCTCTTAGGCGTGGTGCAAGTTCAATAATAAACCTAGAATATGCATTTTTATCTTCCTTATTCATGTATTCAAAGTCTACATTTATTCCATCTAATTCATATTTAATAGCTAGATTTACAATGTCATCAATCATTTTTGTTCTTAATTCATAATTGTTTAATATTTTAGATGTTACTTCTTTCATAGAATTATTTGAAAACATTGCCCAAATTTTATAATCATTTGCTTTTGCCCAATTAATATAATCTTGTCCTCCTCTTAGGGCGTTATCTATAATTTCTACGCCATCTGTATTTTTTAAAGAAAAAAATGATGGACTAACAACATTAATTCCTTCTATTTTTTCACTTCTTTTTGGTGCATTTACATATTCTGAATAATAATCCCATACTAAACTAACTTTACCATCTATTTGTTTTTGTTTTTCAATTTTTTTTCTAACTACAGTTTTATTAGTTAATTGATTTGATTTTATATATCCAATTTTTCCATTTTCTGTTCTTACTTTTGAATATCCATCTTTTTCTGATATGATAATTACTTTAGAGGCTTCTTTTATTTTATCTACAGTTTTTGTAATTAATTTTGTATTGTATTTTACATTTATATTTTTAATAGCATCTGCTTTTATTAATTCTCTGTCTAATGAATCTAATGTTATAATTTGTTGATTAATATTATTAATTTCTACATTATATACATTTCCCATTTCAGAAATTGGAAGATAAAAAATACCCTCTTTTTTTGTTGCTCCTCCTAATAGTTTTATTTCTGCTCCATTTACTATCATTTTTTTATTAGTTATAGGAAGTACCGCTACTTTTGTATCTGATGTAGTAATAATTTGATTATTTTCCCTATCATAATAAATTTGTCCATCAAAATAATTTTCTAAATCTTCCATAGATACATAAACAATATTATTTTCATTAATCCATACATTATGTTTTAATCTTCCTGTTACATTAGTATTATTAATAATTAAATTAATTTTACCCTCATTTGGATCTTTTTTAAAATTGGGAGAAACTATTAAAATTATTAGTGACACTACCAATAAAACTGATACTACTAATATTTTTTTCCATGTGTTCTTCCATATATTTTTTACATTTTCCATCTATTTTCTCCTTTATTTTTTCTAGTATGCTACTACTATATCATAAAATACATTATTCGCAAATATTTTTAAAAAATTTTTAAGAAAAAAGGATACATAGATTTTATAAAATCTTCTGCATCCTTTTTATACCCTTTGTTTGTCAATAATGAAATTTTTAAATTTCTGTTAAATCTTGCCTTATATAAGATTCTGTTTCTACTTCTTTTCCCAAAAAGTGTTTATAAAATATTATATGCTCCTTGGTTATTTCCATAGTATCAGCTTTTCCTTTTGTTTCTAAAAAAATACTTTTTTTCACATTATAAAGTACTTTCTTTCCATTTTTTTCTTGGAATAGCACATACCAAGGATAGTCCTCACACCAATCACAAATTACTTCATGTTGTAATGCAGAAATTGACATTGCAATTTTTTCATTTTCGATGTTAAAACAAATAATATATTTTACAGCATCTATTTGAATTAATACTTTTATATTGTTTTCAATTAATGCTGCATTTGGTGTGCCGTTAATGATACAATGCTTTGTGATAACTTGGTAATCATCACTATAATATATTTTTCCTAAATTATTAGTTAGGAAAAATATATTACGTATATTGGTTGAAATGTTTGGGAAATATTCTATACACATAATTCCGTTATCTTTTAACATAAAAGTACCAACATGAATTAATGTATCTACTCCATTTTCGCCTTTTTTAGCAGATGTAATAAAACAAGCTTTCTTGACATGCTGTATCATAACATCATCTATTAAAAAGACACCTCCTGTTATGGAATTAACAAGTAATTCCTTTGCAGCTATATCATAGCTTGTACCTATTATATAGCTATCTTCATATTTGAGAATATTTCCTTGCTTATTATACACATGAAAACATTCTCCATTTTGTTGTTCTTCCCTAAAAAAGGCAATTAGATAGTTTCCTAATGTTTCTATACGTTCATAATCAAATCCCAACGTATATCCCTGATTGTCAACAATACAATAATGCCCTTCTAACTCTTGTAATACCATCATACAAAAAATTTCTTGAAATTCTTTAAGATAGTATATGTCTTTTGCCTCATTAACGATACACCATCTTGCACCTTTTAATCTTTCGCCATAGAATTTAGTTGTGTAAAATGGTTGTGGCCGTTGTAAAAATCTCATTTTTGGCTCCTTTCTTTTTTGGTTTCTTAGGTATTATTTTTACAATTCATTTATTTGAATTATATATATTATATATTGTTTTACATAACGTGTCAATTATATTTTTTTGTATGCAATATTACAAAAATAATATTACAAATCTATTTATTTTTTCTATACTTTATAGTATAATAGTACTGTAAGATTTTGAAGGGAGGATTTTTTATGTGGCAAGTATGGTTAATTATTTCTGGAATTTGTTTTATTTTAGAGATAATGACAATTGGATTTTTAGTATTTTGGTTTGCAATTGGTGCTTTAATTACTTCATTTGTTAGCCTTTTTACAAGTAACATTATTATTCAAACTACTGTATTTATTCTTAGCTCAACAGCACTAATATTTTTAACAAAACCATTTGTAAATAAATTTTCATCTTCAGATAAAATACAAACAAATGCATACTCTATTATTGGAAAGAAAGCAATAGTTATAAAAGAAATTAATTCTAAAGAAGGAATTGGTCAAATTAAAATTGGTAGTGAAATTTGGAGTGCAAAATCAAAAAAGGATACACAAACAATTCAAGAAGGTACAGAAGTTATTATTTCAGAAATTAATGGTGTAAAAGCTATTGTAGAGCCTATTTTAACACCTATTACAAAATAGTTATTAATATTTTATTATAAATTTATAAAAGGAGGATTTATTATGGCATTTTTAATTATATTATTAGTTATTATATTAATTATAGCATTTAAATCAATTAAAATTGTTAAACAAGCTGAGGTGTATATTATAGAAAGACTTGGTAAATACCATAAAATTGCAGATGCTGGTCTTACTATTATTGTACCATTTATTGATCATGTTAGAAGTGTTGTAAGCCTAAAACAACAAACAATGGACATTCCACCTCAAGGTGTTATTACAAAAGATAATGTTACAATCACAATTGATACAGTTGTGTTTTATAAAATAACAGATCCTGCAAAAGCAGTATATGAAATTCAAAGTTTAAAAAAAGGTATTGAATATTTAGCAATTACAACTATTCGTGATATTGTTGGTAAAATGGATTTAGATGCAACATTTAGCTCAAGAGATGCAATTAATGATCAATTAAGAGTTATATTAGATGAAGCAACAGATCAATGGGGATGTAAAGTCGATCGTGTAGAAATTAAAGATATTACACCACCTGCAGATATTCGTGATGCTATGGAAAAACAGATGAATGCAGAAAGAAATAAAAGAGCTTTAATTTTACAAGCAGAAGGTGAAAGACAATCTGCAATTACCATTGCAGAAGGACAAAAGGAAGCTGCTATATTACAAGCAGAAGCAGATCGTGAATCTAAAATAAGACGTGCGGCTGGTGAAGCAGATGCTATTAAAAAAGTAGCAGAAGCAAAAGCAAAAGAAGTAGAAATGATTTATGCTGCAATGAAAAAATCTGCTCCTGATGATAAACTTATTCAATTAAAATCTTTAGAAGCTTTAGAAGAAGTTGCAAAAGGTGATGCAAACAAAATATTTATTCCTTTTGAAGCAACAAAAGCGCTTTCTAGTTTAGGTGCTATTAAAGAAGTTTTTAAAGATGACGAAAAGAAAAAATAAGAAAAGTAATTTTGTTACATGTTGCCAAACTTAGCAAGTATAGTTTGATAAAGATTAAAAGGGAATTCGATAATCGAATTCCCTCTTATTACTTCATTAATATAAGTAACTTGAATAACTTTTATAACTCCCCATTTGCCATTCAATTTCACTATTGCAAATCCATTCTCTAAGTCTCTTACCTTGTCATATTGTATCTCTACAATTTCTTCGCCAGCTTCGTTTACAAAACCATATTTGTCATTCAATTCCACGATTGCAAATCCATTCTCGAAGTCCCATACATCGTCATATTGGGGCTCTACAATTTCTTCGCCAGCTTCGTTTACAAAACCATATTTGTCATTCAATTCCACGATTGCAAATCCATTCTCGAAGTCCCATACATCGTCATATTGGGGCTCTACAATTTCTTCGCCAACTTCATTGATGAAGCCATACTTGCCATTCAATTTCACTCTTGCAAATCCATTATTGAAGTCTCCTACAGCATCATACTT